>JADGPI010000221.1 GCA_017882525.1 Thermoleophilia bacterium | reverse complement strand
TTCAAGCCGAGCCTCACGCCCACGTCCTGCTGGGGAGAGGAGGTCCTTCGATGACCTGGATGCGATTGGCCAGCCTGATGCTCACGATCGGCCTGCTCTTAGCGCCCGGACCATACTCGGATGCCGCGAGTTCCCCACCACCACCCACCCTGCAAGTACTCCGGTTCTACTTTCCCGTCGGCGTGGCCGGCCCCCTCGCCCAGAAGATGGCGGCGCTGGTGGATGAGTTCAACACCTCCCAGAAACAAATCAGCGTGGAGGCAATTTACACCGGGGACTATACCCAGACTTTTCAGAAAGCCCTGACGGCGCACCTCGGCGGGAATCCCCCCGACCTCGCCCTCATCACCACCGCCGATGTGTGGTCGCTTCGCGATGCGAAGGCGATCATGCCGCTGGATGCTTTTATTGCCGAGGCGGGCGGGCGGGCGTTCCTCGATCAATACTACGAAGGGTTCCTCGGCGACGTCCGCTACGCTGGTAAGATCTGGGGGCTCCCCTTCCAGAAGAGCACACCCGTCTTCTACTGGAACAAGAGCATCTTCCAGGAGGTCGGCCTTGATCCAGAGAAACCACCACAGGATTGGGCTGAACTCGTGGCCTGCGCGAGCAAAGCGGCCATCATGGAGGGCGGTTCGACCAAGCGCTGGGGTGTTGCCATCCCGACCGACCAATGGCTCATGTCGGCGTTCATTCTCCAAAACGGCGGTAAGGTCAACAACGACCTAGGCACCCAGACGTTCCTGGATTCCAGGGAGGCCATTGACGCGCTTCAATTTCTCGCCGACCTTGCCAACAAACACCGGGTCATGCCTCCCAAGCGGCTGTTTGGGGACTCGGCTCAAGACTTCGTGACCGGCCAGACCGCGATGATGTACAACTCCCCTGGGAGCCTCACGTTTGTCCGCAATTCGGCCAAGTTCCCCTTTGGTGTGGCGCCGCTTCCTGCGGGCAAGAAGCGGGTCTCGCCCACCGGCGGCGGCCAGCTTTTGCTGTTTGACAAAGTCCCCACGGCCCGGAAACAAGCCGCATGGAAATTCGCGACGTGGCTCACCTCCAAGGAGAACAGCGCTCGATGGATGGCCGAGACGGGCTATATTGCCGTCCGCAAGTCCGCGACGGAGGTCCCGGTGCTGGCGAAGTACCTGGTCGACGTGCCCCAGGCCCTGATCCTCTTCGAAGCGGTGAAGTACGCCCAACCGGAGGCCCCCGCCACCCATGACGGGCGGCAAATTGCGCAGCTCATGACGGTCGCCCTCGAACAGGCGTTGGCTGGCAAAGCCACCCCAGAGGCCGTCCTCAAGGACGCCCAAAGCAAGGCGGTTCAGATCCTGGCGCAATTCAAGAAATAGGCGAACGGCGCACCGCACGGCATGCGGGTTCCATAGGCGAGCGAACGCGAGCATCGCGAAGCGGCTACGCCTCATGGCATGGCGTGGACACGTAACCTGGGCCGAGTGGGAATGGAGTAGCGGGTCTTCCGCCATGTCACTCTGCTCACCGAGCGCGACACACATGTACCAGGAGAAGAGAGCATGCCGCGAGACGCGATCTTTGTCCTGTCCGACCTCCATTTCAACGCGAATGCGCCTGACCGCCAGCGTGGGATTCTGCGGTTCCTGCGCGAGGTCGTGCGTCGCCGCGCCAGCCGTTTGTACCTGAACGGCGACATCATCGATTACGTGCGGGGCGACCAGCCCCCGGAGTGTCGCGCGTTTCGTGAACTGCAAGGCGGACTCGATCAGGTGCTCGCCGAAGGCATACCCGTCACGTACGTCGTGGGGAACCACGACCTTCCGCTGATCACGCTGCTGCGACCGCCGGATTCTCTCGCGGCGGAGGACATGTACACCGACCGTCCCCCCCTGGAGCTCGCGCCCGGGTTGACGGTGGCCTACCGGGTAAGCACGCTGGAGTACCAGGGACGACGGGTGCATATCGAACATGGCCACGTCTACGATCCCGGCTGGCTCATGACACCCGAGCAGCAACGGAGCCTATATCACAACCACTCTCCGGCCGTGGACGGGGGGGATTGGATGGGGCGGCTGCTTCGACTGTTCGAGGAAACGCGACCGTTCGGCGAGGATGGCCAGGGGCGTCTCGCCCGAACCGGGTCGAGCCTTCCGCCAATTGACATGGCCCGATACGCCGTGCGCATGCTGGAGCGGCAGAACCGGGCTGATTGCTATATCCTGGGCCACTTCCACGCCCCCACGATCGAGACACTGGAGGAGGGGCGGAAGTACGTGAACACGGGGGACTCGCTCAGCAACGGCGGGTACGCCGTCCTCACGGACGGCCAGCTCCGCCTGGGCGATTGGCGGGAGACATTCTCATGAGCGCCCGGAGATGGCGACGGCTCCTCCCCTGCCGGCGGCAGACAATCGAGGCCTACCTCTGCCTGCTTCCCTCCCTGCTCTTCTTGCTGACATTCACCCACTGGCCCATTTTCCGCTCCATCTGGCTGAGCCTCTTTCGGTGGAACCTTGCTCATCCCGACCCGACCTTCGCTGGGATCGAAAACTACGCGCGCCTGGTCACGGACTCCACCTTTCGGAAGGTCCTCTGGAATACGGGCTGGTACGCAGCCGGCACGGTCGTGCCGAGCATCGTCCTGGGCCTGTTCCTGGCGATCCTGCTCAACCAGCGGATCCGGGGCGTCTCTGTTTTCCGTCCCGCGTTCTTCTATCCGACGTTGATCCCCACTGCAGCCGCGGCGATGATCTGGGTGGTCCTGTTCACGCCGGGTTACGGGCTCGTGAACTACTACCTCCGGGCGCTGGGCGGGCGGGGAATCGAGTGGTTGAATGACGCGTCCTGGGCCATGTGGGCCCTGATCATCGTCGGCGTATGGAAGCACGTTGGCCAATACATGCTCATCTTCCTGGCGGGCCTCCAGGCTATTCCCACCGAACTGTATGAGGCGGCCCTCACCGAGGGGGCGACCTGGCGGCAAAGCTTGACGCGCATCACCCTCCCGCTCTTGGGGCCCATGACGTTCTTCGTGGGGATTATCGCGGTGATCGACTCGTTTCAGTCGGTGGACCAAGTGTACATCATGACCAAGGGTGGGCCCTACGACTCCACCAATGTCCTCCTCTATTACATTTACCAGCACGCATTCCAATACGCCGACTTCGGGTACGGCTCCACACTCTCCACGTTTCTGTTGTTGCTCCTGCTCCTCTTCACCGTGGTGTACATCCGGGCCCTGTCCTGGCGCGTGACGTACCAGTGAGCAACCACCGGCGGGAGCCGCACATGTTCGAGCAGCGCTCGATTCGCCTTGGCAGCTACTTCCTCCTCGTTCCCCTCGCCATCCTCATGGTCGTCCCGCTGGTATGGCTGGTGACCACGGCCTTCAAGTCTCGCCAGGAGATCTTTCAGGCCGTCCCGCGGTGGCTCCCGCAACATTGGACTGTCCTGAACTTTCCCGAGGCGTGGCACGCGGTGCCGTTCGCCCAATACTACATGAACACGATCCTTGCCGTAGGCGGCCTGATGCTGCTCCAACTGGTCACCACGACGCTGGCGGGTTACGCCTTTGCCCGGCTCACGTTCCCCGGGTCGG
>JADGPI010000004.1 GCA_017882525.1 Thermoleophilia bacterium | reverse complement strand
CATAAGGTGCGTCGACGATGTCGGAACGCACCGGGGTGAATCCAGTGACCGAGAACTTGTCCACGTCCCTCCCGGAGGCCATGCCGAAATAGTCAGCCTCGGCGAGCTGGTCCCGTCTGGGAATGCCCACGGTGAAAGCCTTCCGCTCGACCAGATTGCCATAGGTGTACGTGGCTTTGCGTACAGAGATGGCGATGCACGGCGGCTTGGAACAGCATATGCCGCCCCAAGCGACCGTCATGACGTTCGGTCTCCCCCCCGCGTCGTAGGTCCCTACGACAAACACCGGTGTCGGGTAGGCGATCGTCTTCGCGCCTAATGAAGTCTTCATGGGCTCTCCTACCAGCGATCGTAGTGGACGCGGCCCGAATCGAAACGGTCAGCCGGCGGAGGTGACTCGGCCGGGTATCCTACTGCCACAAGCGACAAGGGCACGACATCCTCCGGCAGTTGGAGAAGCCGCCGGATGCTCAGAACCCGGTCTTCCATCGGGTAGACCCCGAGCCATACCGCCCCCAAGCCGAGTTCGTTAGCGGCAAGCAACAGGTTCTCGGTGGCGGCAGAGCAGTCCTGCACCCAGTAACCTTCGTACTTCAGGTGACTCAGGTCCGCGCAGACCGCGATCACCACCGACGCGTGGGGCGCCATCCCGGCATACGGGTTTGCCGCGGGAATGAGATCGAGGATCTCCTGGCTTCGCACCACGACAAACTGCCAGGGTTGCTGGTTGCCAGCCGACGGGGCGCTCATGGCGGCTTTGAGCAGTTCGGTGACAAGGTCGTCTGAGACGCGCTGGTCGGTGTATTTGCGGATGCTCCGCCTGCCCAAGATCGAACTCACACGCACCTCCATGCGACGCGTAGCCGCTATGCCGTCACCTCTTGCGCCAGGCCCTCGAAGGCGTTGACATAGCGGTCGATGTCCTCATCGGTGTGCTGGACCGAGAGGGTCCATTCTTCCTCGCGCCCCGGCGCGATGATCACGCCGCGGTTCACGTTGTACAGCCAGGCCAGGTAACACAGCTCGACGTCCTGGTATTTGATGAAGGACTCGTAATCGGTGATCTTGTGCGTGGCGAAATTGACGCAGCCTTTGGACGAGATCCCCACGGTGTAGCCGGGAAAGTCGTACTTGGCGCAAACGGCGTCACATTCGTTGATCAACCGGTCGTTCAAGTAGTTGAGGTGCGCGTACGCATCTGGCGTCATCACCTGTTCCAAGCTGGCGCGAGAGGCAGCCATGGACAGCGGATTGCCGCTGTACGTGCCGACCTGGTAGACCTTGCCGGAGCTCACGACCTCCATGACCTCTTCGGTGCCGCCGATAGCTCCCGACGGTAGACCGCCCGCTAAGGCTTTCGCCAGCGTAAGCAAGTCCGGGACCACGCCCCAGCGCTCGACAGCCCCGCCGGCCGCAGTGCAGATGCCCGTCTTGACCTCGTCGAAGATGAGCACTATCCCGTGCTTCCGAGTGATCTCCCGTACCTGCTGGAGGTAACCGGGCTCCGGAAGTACGACTCCGAGGTTCATCATGGCCGGCTCCATGATGAGGCAGGCCGGTTTGCGGCCCTCCTCGATCAGCTTGTGGATGCGGGCTTCCATCATGGTTGCGTCGTTGAACGGCACGGGCACCGTCATCTCGACCACGGCTTTCGGTATCCCACCGCCGTAGGGCAGCGACTGGTAGTTGTCGCGCGGACCGATCTTGCCATAGTCGACAGCCCCGATCGAGACCATCACATAGTCGTGATGGCCGTGGTAGGAACCGAAGATCTTGAGCACGGTATCGCGGCCGGTATAAGCTCGGGCGATGCGGATGGCGTCCATGGTGGCCTCAGAGCCGGAGTTGACAAAGCGCCACTTAGGCAACCGGAAGGCCTTGACCAGGTGCTCCGCGACGATGATGGAATCCTCTGTGGGAAGAGCGAACTGCGTGCCGAGCTCGCAGCGTTTCTTGATGGCTTCGATGATCGCCGGATGAGCGTGGCCCTGCACCATACAACCGAAACCGTTGTGGAAGTCGGTCAGCTCTCTGCCATCCACCGAGTAGATCTTCGAGCCCTTGCCGTGACTGAAGTAGATGGGATACGGGTCACGCATCTGGTACGTAGAGGAGACACCGTTGACCAAAGACTTCGAGGCCCTCAGAAACAGCTCATAAGACTTGGGGGTCTCCTTTTCGAGCCGTAGTTCCTCGCGATCGGCGAGCTCGGCGATCCGCTTGCGATCTATCACTACCGGTGTGGAAGCCATGGCCAGTTCGCTCCTATTTGCTCGGTCGGACTTTTTGGGTAGACGCGGAAGATCCGAAGCATGTGTTGGATCTCCCCCGCCCGCCGGCACGATGCCTGGACGGTTTGACAGGCCTTTGCCTGCCCTGACGCCAGTCTACCCGAACTCCCCTATCTCCACCAGAGAACCATGTGGAGCGGCACGGAAGAGGCAGTCAGTGAGCGTGTCGCGCGTAAGCAGGGCGGCGAGGGCCCCTGGGTGTCGCCGGCGCTTACGAGGGCTGTCGGCCGGTAAGGCCGAGCAGACGGTCTTGAAGCGAAGCGTCCTTCGGCACCGGAACGGCCGGGCCGAAT
>JADGPI010000220.1 GCA_017882525.1 Thermoleophilia bacterium | reverse complement strand
TGATTTCAAGGCAAATTGCATCACCCGTGTATGCATCAACAGGCATTTCATGGGTATAACGAGTTCTTTTGCCGTCGAAGTCGGTTTCCATGACGTGACGAGGTGCGTCAGCATGAGTGCCTGTGTGCTGAACACAATCGACCCTCTGCGTGAGGACGCCGCCCTTTGCCATGGTGTGCATCGAATCAATGACCGGCTTTACGAAATACGGCCAACGAGGGATCTCCGCACTGAAGGGGTGGGTCAGGTCGACGAATACTTTCTTCCCCATGATTCCTACTCTTCTCCTTTTTCTCGTTACCTATCGACTCACGGGCGCACCCGCGCCCGGGTAGTCCGTTGCCGTTACTTGCCTTCCGCCTCTTTCATCTCACGCACCGCCTTGGTGAGGTAGTCGAGCAAACGGGTCCGGAGGGCTTTCTGCTCCTCCGGGGTCCACGTCTGGTAACCAACCCCGCCGGTCTTGAAGCCCAGCTCGTTCTTCTCCACCTTCTCGCGCAGGAGCGGGGAAGGCTCGTGAGAGTCCTCCAGGTATTTGAGAACGTAGCTGTGGATCGACAGGGTCAGGTCAAGACCAACCATGTCCGCGTTTTCTAGCGGAGCCAGAACCGGCAGACGCAGTCCGGGGCCGTACTTGAGGCTTTCATCGACCGTCGCTGGATCGGCGATGCCGCGCTCGACGATCGACAGGGCTTCGCGCCATAGAGCGTGCTGCAACCGGTTGGCCACGAAGCCAGGAACGTCCTTCTTGCAGTGGATCGGATGCTTGCCGATGGCCTTGTGAAGTTCCATCGTGACATCGATCACCCACTGCGGGGTCTCTTCCGTCTGGACCACCTCGACGAGCGGGATAAGGAACGGCGGATTCCACCAGTGGGTGCCGAGGATCCGATCGCGCTTCGCTGACGTGCTAGCGATCTCTGTCGGGCTCATCACCGAAGTGTTCGTCGCCAGGATCGCGTCCGGCTTGCACATCTGATCCAGTTTCTGGAACGTGTCCTGCTTGAGGGCCATGTCCTCGGCGACGCACTCCAGCACGAAGTCGGCGTCGGCAGTCGCTTCCGCCATGTCCTGCGTGGTTGTGATACGGGCCATGGTCGTCTCGACGTCCTCGAGCTTTCCGATGCCGCGCTCGGCTAGGAAAGTCAGATCGCTCCGCATGCCCTCAACGGCCTTCTGTAACGTTTCCGCCCTGCGACTGTAGAGCCCGACCGGGTAGCCGGCCGCGGCGAACACCATGGCGCAGCCGTGACCCATGCTACCGCCGCCGATGATGGCGATCTTCTTGACGTCCTGCAGCGTGATCATCCGGCGACCGCCCCGCCATCCACGGAGAGGATGAGACCGGTCACGTAGTCAGAGGCCGAGGACGCGAGAAACACGCACGGGCCTACGAAATCGTCCAGCTCGGCGGCGCGGCCCATCGGGATGCGCGCCATGAAGATCTTGACCATCTCGGGATCGTTCTTGATCTGCTGCGTGAGCGGGGTCCAGAAGATAGAAGGAGCGATAGCGTTGACGTTGATCTTGTGCTTCGCCCACTCGGTCGCCAGCTGCTTGGTGAGCAGATGCACGGCACCCTTGGAGGTGCCGTAGGCGGCGTAGCCACCGGGGTGGCCGAGGAACCCGCGCACCGAGCCGATGGTGATGACCTTGCCGCCGCCGCCCTGTTTGATGTACTCGGCGCCCGCGTATTTGGCGCAAAGCAGGGTGCCGCGGACGTTGATGTTCATGACCTTCTGCCACTCGTCGATGTCGAAGGTCTCGGCAGGCTGGCGGTTGCCGGCACTACCGGCAACGGTGACCATGATGTTGACCTTGCCGAAATCCTTGATGACGCCTTCCATGGCGGCCTTGACCGTTGCATCGTCGGTGACGTCGACTCCAGAGCTCGTCGCTTTGCGACCCAAGCCCTTGATGTCAGCGACCACGTCTTCCATGATGTCGGTCTTGATGTCCCAACACGCGACGTCAGCGCCAAACGCCGCAAGGCCCTTCGCCAGCGCGTGACCGAGTGTACCGCCCGCGCCGGTGACTACCGCCACTTTGCCAGTCAGATCGAAGATCTTCTTCAGTTCTTCGGCCGACTTCCGAGGTGTTTCTTCAGCCATTCTTTTCCTCCAGACTCGTCTTTTCTCACTTCACCCGGGCAGCCCGGGTTCAGGTGGTGGGATAGCCCAGGATCACGTACATGCTCGCCGGGTATTTGGTCTTGTTCATGAGGGAACGACCTTCGTCGCCGGCGATAAAGATGGAATCGTTGGGCTTGAGCACGATGTCCTTGCCGTCTTTGTCGGTGATGGTGATCTCACCGGCGATACAGACGTAGACAGTGTCGAACGGCCGCCCGGGGCTGAAATCGGCTCCGCCGCCGGGTAGGAAGTGCGAACACCCCAGGGAGAACTGGCTGATCCCCGTCTCGTCCTTACCTTGCAGGCGCAGACAGGTGCAGTTGTTGTGTGCCGGCGGGTGGTACTCCACTGCTTCGCTCACGCTGACTTTCTTCATATGCCGACTCCTAGTTTGTTGGCGGTTCCGAGCCCTGTTGGGGCCGATATCTGCGAGACCCCAACTGCCGCTTGAGTAAGAGGCAGTCACCGGAAACAGCGTGGCCGGGCAGAGGACTGCTCGGCCACGCTGAGGACTTACTTCTTAGGAGGCAATCCCAAAATGGCCCTGGCTTCTGCCACGTTGGCAACCGGCCGCTCGAACTCCCTGGCCAGCCGCTGGATCCTCTCGATGAACTCGTAGTTGTGCTTTGCGAGCACGCCCTTGGTGAGGTAGACGTTGTCTTCCATGCCTACGCGGACATGACCGCCCATGTGGATCGCCATAGTAGAGATGGGCAGCGCCGTGGGGCCGCACCCGAAGGCCGACCAGGTGGAGCCTTCAGGCAGCGATTCGACCAAGTGCAGAAGGTTCTTCGGCGTGCCTTCCATCCCGCCGTGCACCTGCAGGCAGCACTGCCAGTGGATGGGGGCCTTGAGGAACCCGTCCTTCAACAGACGCTTTGCGTTCCAGACCATGCCCGCGTCGAACACTTCGACTTCAGGCTTGATGCCGTTCTCGATGTAGGCCGCGCCCAACTTCTCGAGGAAAGGAGGCGGATTGAGGAATATGCCCTTGTAGAAGTTCATGGACCCCGCGTCAAAGGTACCCATGTCGGGCTTCAGTTCGACGTGGGGGGCGATGCGTTCCTCGTCGCTGAAGCCGAGGCCCCCAGAGGAGGTCATGTTGATGATGATGTCGCACTTCTCGCGGACGAGCCCGACGGTCTCCCGGAATCGTTCCATGTCCATGGTGGCCTTGTCTTCACTCGTACGCACGTGGATGTGCGCCACGGAAGCACCAGCCTGATAGGCCATGAAGACCTCTTCAGCGATCTGCTCAGGCTGGGTCGCGAGATACGGGGTGTTCTCCTTGGTCGTCATGGCCCCGGTCGTCGCTACAGTTATTATCAACTTCTCCATACACGGACCTCCGCAGGTCTGCCTCCTCTCTGATGCCAGCCACAAACCGTGCCGCAATCTTGCGACACGTTGCTCTGGTGAGAGGAGATCATCCGAGTTTGTGGGAAAGATACTCCACTCTCGATAAGGGAGAGTACGACCAGAACTCTACACCATTATTGGACCAAAGGTGAAGGAAGGCCGTCGTGCGAGCCGTGGGCGACCGAGGCGAAACCCGACTGGCATCCTGCTCTATGGAACAGCGTTCCATCTAGCGGCACAATTTAGCCAGGCGACTCCGTTCCGCGAGCCGGCCGCGACTCGACTGAGCAGCCCACAAGGTGTGGGCCATCCCACCGGCATCGACTATAATGGCTCGCGTCCTCGACGGCGCCCGCCTGAAGGTGTGCGGGCGCGTTGTGACGGGCCGAAGTGGCGGAACTGGCAGACGCGCTGGACTCAAACTCCAGTGAGGCTCACACCTCGTGCGGGTTCGATTCCCGCCTTCGGCATTATCTCTCGTCATGGGCGGAGCATCTCCCCGCTGATTGCCCCTACAACAAACCAGGTTGCCGGCCGATGAACAAGGGCAGTGATCGATCCCACGGGCCGGTCGGGCCTCTCTCGCGGGGTGCGGGCCTGGAAAGGAGACGGAGGCATGTTCCGCAGTAAGAAGATTTTTCTGGGGGTCGCCCTGTCGGCCGCTCTCTCGGTGGCGCTATTGGTGGCCGGATGCGGCACCGCTTCGACGGCTGATGTCCCCCTCAAGTACTCGTACAAGGCGGGTGACTCGTGGACCCAAGAGCTGACCACGGTCCTCAACGGAAAGATCGAGGGCGCCGGGATGACCTCCGACCAGGGCACTCTGCCGAAAGACACGACGGCAAAGATGCGCATCACCGCGACTGTCAAGGATGTCACCAATGGCATCGCGACCCTCGTATACAAGTACCAGTCGCTTGACGTCTCCACAGGCGGAACCAGCGTCGACGCAGCCGCCAAGACGCTGCCTGACATGACCGTCAAGGTAGATCAGACAGGCAAGACAGTATCTATCGAGGGCCTCGACCAACTCAGCTTGTCAGGGCTCAGCGGCTCCTCCGGGTCCGCACTCCCGATCGATCCCTCGCAGCTTACAAACGGTTTCAGCGTGCCTTTTCCCAAAGATGGGTTGGCCACAGTGGGAGAAGAGTGGTCAGACACGACTAGAGTTTCCATCCCGGGCACCGGACAAGAGATCGTGACAAAGAGCTCGGAAAAGCTGATCTCGCTCGAGAACCAGGGAACCCGCACAGTCGCGGACATCGCCTTCAAAGTGGCCGTGCCGCTCGACCTGACCCTCGACCTTGGCGCGCTCATGAAGGCCATGGTCCAAGGACTCGGCGGTGCCGGCACAGCCACCACCCAGGCACTCGACCTCCGGATCATCATGAAGGGCGCGATGACCGTGGACGGCACCGCGTTGGTCGACGCCTCCACCGGCCGGTCGATCGGGGTCGAAGGGACCGTCAAGATGAACATGACCATGGAGTTCAAGGGCTCCGCGCAGGGGATGTCCCAGTTGCCTCAGGGTCCCATGAAGATGGACATGACCGAGACGATCAAGATAACGGGGGTCCCGAAACAATAGCGATGGCGCACCGTCGGCGGGCGGTCAAGGGGCGGGAGCGCTGCATCAGCGCTCCCGCCCCTTCTCCTCTCGCGGCGTGGACCGGTTTTGCTAAGCACGGCAAGGAATCTCCGCGCCGGGCGCGAATGATTGTTCTCGACTCTCCAGGAACCGGCGACGCTGTCCAAAAAGGGCCCACGAAAAGTATGTTGTCTAGGTAGATTCTGTACTGTTCTACTGCTACTATTTTTGATATGGAACAAGAACACGAAGAAAGAGAAAAGCGCTACGTCGAACTGGTGGGCGAGAAGCTGAGGAAGCTCCGCCAGGACCGGAGTCTGAGCCTGCAAGAGGTATGCGAGCGCTCGGGCGGTTCGTTCGTCGTGTCGACTCTCAGCGCCTACGAGCGTGGCAAGCGCAGCCTGAGTCTGGAGCGGCTGTTCGAGCTGTCTTCGATCTACGGCCAATCTCCCATGTCCATCCTGGATGTTGAGGACGACCCCGAATTCCAGCGAACCCTTGCGCGCAACGGCCCACTTCGCATCCGCTTGGACCACTTGGACAAGCTTGACCCCACAGAACGCAGGCCGCTGGAGACCTATCTCGGATTCCTACGCGAACTGCGCAATGACCCCGCGCGAGAGCTTCTCACCATCCGTAAGGACGATCTCGCCTATGTGTCAGGCCTGTACGGGGTGCGGCCCCAGGCTCTCAAGGAGTATCTGGAGAACGAGGGTATCCTCCTGAGCCAGTGACCTCCTGGTCGTTCCTCGCGGCTGCGATCTCGGCCGTGGCCTCTCTCAAGAACGCCCGCAGCTGTGCCTTGGCCGTGTCCATCCCGCCTCCGGCTGCCGCGTCGGCGACTATCTCCACCAGCCTGCTCCCGACGATGATCCCGTCCGCGTAGGCCGCGATAGCCCCAGCTTGCGCGGGCGTTGACACGCCGAAACCTACGGCGAGCGGAAGATCGGTGTGGCGCCGTAACCGGTCCAAGAACGCTGGCAGATCGGAGCGGATCGTTCTTCGCGCGCCAGTCACCCCGGCGACCGACACACAATAGATGAACCCTGAGGCGGCCGAGGCGATGCGGGCAAGTCTCGTCTCCGTGCTCGTGGGAGCAGCGAGAAGGATGACATCGACGCCCTGAGCCGAAGCCGTCCGCTGCAATTCGCCGGCTTCCTCCACCGGGAGGTCCGGCACCACCACTCCGAGAACCCCCTTGTCCCCGCAGCTCTTGAAGAAGCGTTCCGGCCGGAGCGCGAGGATTGTGTTGAGATAAGAGAGCAGCACTACGTTCGTCCCCTCATCGACCGCGCGCCCGGCGATGTCCAGAACGTCGGCCGGGCGGACGCCCCGCCGTAGAGCGACCTGAGACGCGGCTTGGATCACCGGACCGTCTGCAAGCGGGTCGGAAAAAGGGATACCTAGCTCGACAAGGTCCGC
>JADGPI010000219.1 GCA_017882525.1 Thermoleophilia bacterium | reverse complement strand
CTCCTCCATCGAGGTGGACAATGTCGCCGGTGTGCAGTTCCACCCGGAGAAATCGAGCACGCTCGGCCTGCGCCTGTATCGCAACTTCGCAAGGCGCGCCGGATTGGTGAGCGACGCCGCGTGAGGCTCTTTCCCGCGATAGACATCCAGGGAGGGCGCTGCGTGCGCCTTCGCCGCGGAGATTTCACCGATGAGACGGTCTTCGGCGACGATCCGGTGGCGATGGCTCAGCGCTGGGTTGAGGAGGGAGCGCGGTACTTGCACGTCGTCGACCTCGACGGCGCTCGCGAGGGGGAGCCTCGACACTTCGACCTCGTGCGCCGGATTGCGGAAGCGGTGCCGGTGCCGGTGCAGGTGGGCGGTGGGGTCCGGTCTTTGAGCGCGCTGAGTTCCTTCGCGACCAGTCCTGTGGCGCGGGTCATCCTGGGGACGAGCGCGGTGGAAGACGACTCACTCGTGGACGCGGCACTCGAACTGCTTGGTCCGTGGCGCCTGGTGGTGGCGGTGGACGCCGAAGACGGCTATGTGAAGACACGCGGCTGGCAAGAACGCAGCTCGGTGACCGCGGTCGAGCTGGTGCGGCGGCTGGAGGAGAAGGGCGTACGCGAGGTGCTCTACACGGATATCAGCCGCGACGGGATGATGCAGAACGTCAATCTGGACGCCATCCGGGCGCTGGCGACGGATTCGGGGTTGGAGATCATAGCCTCAGGGGGAGTGACGAGCCTAGACGACCTCAGCGCGCTCAGGGAGCTGGAGCCGCTCGGAGTGACCGGGGTGATCGCGGGCCGGGCGCTGTATGAAGGCCGCTTCACGGTCGCGGAGGCGTTGGCCGTTCTGGACGGGTCACCGCGCGCGGGCGCCGGGGGGACCAATGCTGCTTAAGAGGATCATCCCGTGCCTGGACGTTGACAAAGGCCGAGTGGTCAAGGGCACCAACTTCGTGGACATCCGCGACGCCGGTGATCCCGTGGAGCTCGCGGCTCGTTACGACCGCGAAGGCGCTGACGAAGTCGTGTTCCTGGATATCACAGCCTCGCACGAGAAGCGGGACACCATCGTTGAGTTGGCCCGCCATTGTGCCGAGGAGCTGTTCATACCTTTCACCATCGGCGGGGGCATCCGAAGCGAGGAAGATGTCCGGGCCGTTCTGGGCGCTGGGGCGGATAAGGTGTCTCTCAATTCCGCGGCCATCGCCGATCTCGATCTGGTGACCGCATGCGCCCGCCGCTTCGGTTCGCAGTGCGTGGTGATCGCCATCGATGCCAAGCGCGCGGGCACGGATCCGCTCCGCTGGGAGGCGTATGTCAATGGTGGCCGGACGCCCACGGGGATCGATGCTGTCGAGTGGGCGCGCACCGTGGTCGCCAGGGGAGCCGGGGAGATCCTGCTGACCTCGATGGACAGGGATGGCACCAAAGACGGCTACGACCTGGAATTGACCCGGGCGGTGGGGGAGGCGGTCAACGTGCCCGTCATCGCCAGCGGAGGGGCGGGGACCTTGGAGCACCTGGTGGAAGTCATCCTCGAGGGCAAGGCCGACGCGGTGCTCGCGGCTTCCATCTTCCATTATGGCGAGTACACGATCCATGAGGCCAAGCGATTCATGGCTTCGCGGGGCGTCCCGGTGCGGCTGTAGCTCGTAGTTTGCCGGGTCAACCGCCCTCTTGTACAATCTGGATCTAGATGAGCACTTCCCAGAAAATGGGGGCGCAGGTCACGGACGGCGGCCGCAGAGGCCGGCGTGGCTGTGGAGGCAGGCGTGGCACGGATAGAGGGTCCGCGAGGCATCGGCACGCCCTGTCCGTCGGGGTCACGCTCGTGCTGCTCTTTGCTCTCTTCTCTCCTCTGGTCTCCGCGGCGTCCGGCTCTCCGCTCTCGCAGGCACAGAAGGATCTGAATTCGGCGCGGGCCGCGTTGAGCCGGTTCCAGGACAGCATGAACGTCCTGGCGGCTAAATACGGCACGGCTGAGGCGCGGCAGGCCTCGCTGGACGACGCAGTGGCGGCGGCTCAGAAGGACATCGCCAAATCCGAGAAAGATCTGGCGGCTTCCCAGCAGCGACTTGCCGATCGCCTGGTGAACATCTACAAGGATGGGCGATCACCGACGTCCATGTATCTGGACGTCTTATTCACAGATGCCGACATAACCACCGTCGTACAGCGGCTGTCTTTGCTCAGTAAGGTGGCAGGCCAGGATCAGGTCGTGTTTGCTCAGGTGCAGAAACACCTGGACAGGCGGAAGGTCCTCCAGCAAGACCTGGCTAAAAAGGAGAAGGTGCAGTCCGAGCAGCTCACGGCGCTGAAGAGCCTGCAGGCGGACATGGAAACGAAGATGAACGCCGCGTCCGGCCAGTACAAGGCCCTCAAAGCCACGGTCGCTGCGCTCAAGGCCGCGGCCGCCCGCGAAGCGGCAGCGGCGGCAGCAGCCGCAGCGGCCGCCAAGCAGGCGGCGAAGACGAAACCGGGAGTGCAACCGGGGTCGTTCGTCTTCCCTGTCGATGGCCCCCACAGCTACGCGGACACCTGGGGCGCTCCCCGGTCCGGGGGGCGGGTGCACAAGGGCTGCGACATCATGGCCGCGCGGGGCACGCCGGTGGTGGCTTGCGTCACCGGGACCATCACTTCGCTGAGCCGCGCCGACGTGGGGCTGGGTGGACTGTACGTCTGGCTATCCGGAAACAATGGCACTGGTTACTACGGTTGTCATCTGGAGAGCATCGTCTCGAGTATCCATGTTGGTTCCCACGTCGTGGCCGGACAGGCTCTGGGGTATGTGGGGAACACGGGGAATGCCGCTGGCGGTCCCTGCCATCTTCACTTCGAGATCCACCCAGGGGAAGGCGGGGCCGTGGATCCTTACCCCACTCTCCGGGCCAACGACTAGGAGCTCGTTTCGCAACGACGCTTTGCGGTCGCTCTAGGGCTTCAAAATCACTCCACGCTGTCTCTTGCCGTTGATCTTTACCACGAGCGGCTCGTCGAAATGCAGGTGGCGCACGTATTGTGTCTCTTTCACGGCCGGCTGAGCGCTCAGCCATTCCCAGTCGATGACACCGTCTCCGGATCCCGGGTTGACGGTGAAGTAGCCCACGCGAAATGACGTAAGGTTCTGAAAGAAGTGGCTGCCCTGGGAGGGCGTCACCTTGATGTCTTTCAAGCCCGACTCGACGATCACCCGGGCGCCGGATATCTGCTCCCAGGTGACCGGGATGCCCAGCCAGGGATCGGCAGAGCCCCAGCGGCCGAGCCCGATGAGGATGTAGGGGATGCCCTCGGAGACCAGCTCGGCGTTGAGCTTGGCCACGTCAACGGCCACCTCGCGGCTTTTGGCACGGTCGAAACGCTGGTAGTCGACAACGACAAGGTCGCGGAGATGCGCCAGCTTGCCGTTGCCGAGGACGCTGCTCGACCGGCACAGCACGCGTTGAGCCTCCTCGTCGTCCACCTCCAGCTCTTGCGGCTCGCGCGACATCGCCAGTGGGCGCATCTGAAGGAAGCCGAACTCCCTAGGGACCCCGCGCTTGGTCGAGAGGTCGACGGCGAACTCTATCTCCACCTGCGTGTTCATGCCCCACACGCCCAGGTCGAGCAGGCGGCTGAGGATCTCGGGTAGGGGGAAGATCCGCTGTTTGAGCACCGGTGCGAAGCTCACAAGGCGTACGCCCGGCCGAGACGTGCCGTCATACACGGCGTCGTTCTCCGGAGAATAGGTGGACGCGACCACGCTCAGAGTGCCATCCCGCTCGGCCACCGATAGCGGATAGTGCTTCTCCGCGGGAGCCGAAGGCTCCTCGGCTGGGCTCGCCGACGCCACCGGGGAGGGCAGTTCGAGAGCGACGAACTCGCGCTGAGAGTTCGCGAGCATGTCCTTGACCGCGGAGTAGTGGATGAGGTGCTGAGGAAACCGCGGGCAGAACGTCTGCGCTCGCTCGCCGTCCACCACCGTCCGGCCCAATCCCAGCGCCACTGCCACTATCCCGTCTTCGGATGCGAGGGGGGGAGAGGGGTAGAAATTGTACGAACGGGCGACCCCGGCGAAGTTCGGATAGAAGCGTTCCTCATGGGCCGAGCCCACGATCCTTTGGATGATGACCGCCATCTTCTCTTCTTCCAGGCGATAAGGGGTCACCTTGAAGTAATTCTTAGCGTAGGTGAGGAATGTAGAGGCGTATACGCGTTTGACCGCCGTTACCAGCTCTCTTAGACGTACTTCGATGTCCTCGTGATTGTTGGGCAGCATGTGCGTCTCGTAGACGCCCGCGAGCGGCTGGTACTGGGAGTCCTCCAACAAGCTGGAGGATCTCACCGCCAGCGGATAGTCCACCAGCTCGAGGTAAAAACGAAGCGCGTCCTGGGCGTCCGCGGGGAACTTGGCCGCCACAAAGCGGTTCTCGATCTCCGAGTCATCGACCGATTGCATCGCGAAGTCCCTCAGCTCGTTTTCTTCGAGGAAACGGTCGAACATGCCGGTGGCCAAGACCACGGAGGGCGGCACCGTGATCTGCACTCCCTCGAATTGGTCCGTCATGTCGAAGTCGCGCAGCAAGTGGCGCACAAAAGCAAGGGCTCGAGCCTTCCCACCCAGAGAACCGGTGCCGATGCGGGAAAAGGAGTTGACGGTGTCGAACGTGCTCCGATCGAAGTCACCCACCGTCTCCCGGGCCTGCTCTCGACGGTAGGCGTCTATCTCGTTTATCAAATACTGCCGACGGTCTTCCAGCGTGGTGTAGTCGGCCGCGGTGCGCCGCCGCAGGTGGTGGGCAAGATGGAACTCGGTCCTTGCTTTGAGCCAGCGGGAAAAGTGGTTGCGCTCTGCATGAAAGGTGATGGACGCCTCGGGGACGGTCTGCAACATGGCGACTAAGCTCTTGAGATCACTCGCCCGCCCGACCACGGCTCCGTCCGGCATCCGGAAGACGAAATCTCCGAACGAGAAGCTCTCGATCATGAAGTGGCGCAGATCATTGAGGAGCGTGGGCGAGCCTTTGAGGAGGAACAAGGCGCCCACCTGCTCGGCCAGTGAAGCGCTATCCGGATGGCTCGATTGAAGTATCACCGGAACGTCCGGCCAGGCGTCGTGCACCACCCGAGTGAACTCGACCCCAGCCTGCGGGTCCAGCTTGCCACCGTGAGGGAATTCGATGTCCGAGATCACGCCGAGGATGTCTTCCTGGAACGCCGAGAAGTAGTCCCACGCCTCCTCGAAGCTGCCGCAGAGGAGGATCTTCGGCCGGGCCCGCATGCGGAGGATCTTGTGCGCTACGTTGACTCCCTCGGCGATGAGGCTCTGGGAGTGGTTGATCACCTCGCTGTAGATCATGGGCAGGAACGACGAGTAGTAGCGGATGTTGTCCTCGATCAGAAGAATGACCTGGACCCCGGCTACGCCGGTGTCGTAGGCCACGTTCAGTTTGTCCTCCATGTATTTGGTGATGGCGAGGAGGATGCGCGAATCGCCCTGCCACAAGAAGACCCGCTCCACATCGGACGTGTCGTGGTGGGCCATGAACTCGGCCAACTCCCCTCCGTCGTAGGCAAGAAGGATGACCGGTATGTCGAGGCGGGCCTCTTTGACCTGGCGGGCGAGGTCGGCGGCGTTCATGTCGCCGAGGTTCACAGCGGTAACGATGAGATTGAACCGAGTCTCCGCCCGGGCGAGAGCGATAGCCTCGGCCCCGCTGGCCACGTGGGTGAGCCCGGTGGTGTGGTGCAGATTGAGATCCAGGAACTCGCCGAGGATGAGCTCGCTCAGCTGCCCGTCTTCCTGGAGGATGAAAGTGTCGTACGTGCTCGAGACGAGGATGATGTTCTCGACCCGGCGGGCCATGAGGTGCTGGAAATCGTAGGCGGGATTGCCGGCCCGCTCTATGACCTGCTCATCGCTGGGCATCGTCCCCGCCTTCGTCGTGATGTGCCGCGCGGTGGAGATTATCCACCGCGCGGCACATCACTTCCAGAGGGTCCGTGAGGGCTCGTGTTACACGAGCCCCTGGTCCATCATGGCATTGGCCACCTTGATGAAGCCGGCGATGTTGGCGCCGTTCACGTAATTGCCCGGGGTGCCGTAGGCCGACGAGGCATAGATGCAGGCTTCGTGGATGCTCTTCATGATGTGGTGGAGCCTCGCGTCCACCTCTTCGCGCGGCCAGCTGATGCGCATGGAGTTCTGGCTCATCTCGAGACCCGAGGTGGCTACCCCGCCCGCGTTGGCGGCCTTGCCCGGGGCGTAGAGGATGCCGGAATCCAGGAAGGTGTTTACCGCACCCACCGTGGAGGGCATGTTGGCGCCCTCGGTAACGACATAGACGCCGTTCTTGAGCAGGTTCTTGGCGTCAGAGCCGTTGATCTCGTTCTGCGTCGCACACGGGAAAGCGCAGTCGGCTTTGATGTCCCACTGGGGGCTCGAGGCGGCCATGGGGTCGAACGGGGTGTAGACAGCGCTCGGGTACTTCTCCAAATACTCGTTGATGCGGGCCCGGCGCTCGTTCTTCAGCTCCATCAGGTAGTGGAGCTTGGCGGTGTCGATGCCGTCCTCGTCGTAGATGAAGCCGTTCGAGTCGGAAGCGCTGACCGGTTTGCCCCCCAGGTCCAGGATCTTCTCGATGGCGTACTGGGCCACGTTGCCGCTGCCGGAGACGAGGCACGTCTTGCCCTCGATGGTCTCGCCGCGAGTGGAGAGCATCTCGGAGGCGAAGTAGATGCAGCCGTACCCGGTGGCTTCCGGGCGCACGAGGGACCCGCCCCAGTTGAGCCCCTTGCCGGTGAGGACGCCGGAGAACTCGTTGCGCAGGCGCCGGTACATGCCGAAGAGGTAGCCGATCTCCCGACCACCCACGCCGATGTCGCCGGCCGGCACGTCGGTGTCGGGGCCGATATGGCGATAGAGCTCGCACATGAAGCTCTGGCAGAAGCGCATGACCTCGTTGTCGCTCTTACCCTTGGGATCGAAGTCCGAGCCGCCTTTGCCGCCGCCCATGGGAAGGGTGGTAAGCGCGTTCTTGAACACCTGCTCGAAAGCCAAGAACTTGAGGATGCCGAGGTTCACCGACGAGTGGAAGCGCAGGCCACCCTTGTACGGGCCGATGGCCGAGTTCATCTGGATGCGGTAACCGCGGTTCACCTGGATCTCGCCCTGGTCGTCCACCCAGGGGACCCGGAACATGATCACCCGTTCCGGCTCTACCATGCGCTCCATGATCTTGGCCTGGCGGTACTCCGGGTGGCGCTCGATGACGAGGGCGGTAGACTCCACCACCTCCGTGACCGCCTGGTGAAACTCAGGCTCGGCCGGGTTCTTGGCCTTGACGAGTTCAACTATCTCCGCCGCATAGTCCTGCATGTTTACCCTCCCACGCTGATGGCGCCTTCGCCTGGAGAGCGCCGTGTGCGCGTAACGATTGCCCTGACCCATGCTCATCATAGAGCCCTCACGCGACGCCAGTCTACTAGGGGCCTCTATTTCTGTCGAAAGCCACATTCCCGGAGCCGGCCGCTGTGGCAGTGTACTATCACTAACGCGCGTGGGATTCTTGTTCCCAGGGAAGGGGAAAGCCATGTGGCCGTGGGGGAGAGGGACCGGGAATAGCATGCATATCCGCTGGGAGACATGAAAGTGGAGCTTAGGCGAGTCGAGCCGGCCGACGTCGCCGCTTTGCGCGAGGAGCGCAGACGAGCGTCCGCGATTCGGATAGCCCCGCTGTTTCAGGCCCATCTTGCGCAAGAGGCCGAACCCTTCCTCATAGTGGAAGACGGG
>JADGPI010000029.1 GCA_017882525.1 Thermoleophilia bacterium | reverse complement strand
CTATGTCTGTCGACGGTGGCGAAAGGCCACGCAGGGCGCGGAATCCGCGGCCGGCTGCGCGCACCAGCATCGCGCGCAAACTGTCCATGGTGCGCAGTTTCTTCCGTTTTTGCGAGCAGAACGGATTGGCGGAGGCGAGCCCGGCCACGGGAGTGGCGTCGCCCAAGATCCCCCGCCGCCTTCCCCAGGTGTTGACACCCGAGCAGATGGCGCAGCTCCTCGATGGCATAGCGGTCGACAAGCCGCTCGAACTGCGGGATCGCGCGCTTTTTGAATTGATATACTCATGCGGGCTACGCTGTCAGGAAGTATTGGACTTGGCGCTCAAAGACGTGAACCTTGACTCACGCGAGGCCCGAGTCAAGGGAAAGGGACGCAAGGTGCGGCTCGTGCCTGTGGGGGATATCGCCGTTGAAGCGATCGAGCAGTATCTGACGCTAGGCCGTCCTCGTCTGGTGGAGAGGATCGCGGACGATGGCGACCGTCTGTTCGTGAGCCGGAGCGGCAGGCCGCTGTCTTCCTCGGACGTTCAGCGCAGACTGACTCGCTATCTCTTCCGTGCTGGCGCTCCGACCGGGACGTCACCTCACACGCTCAGGCATTCCTTCGCGACGCATCTGCTCGAGGGGGGGGCGGACCTCAGGGTCATTCAGGAATTGCTCGGGCACGCATCTCTTCGCACGACTCAGGTGTACACTCACGTTTCGGCCGCGCATCTTCGCAAGGCCTATCGGAACGCTCACCCGCGGGCCTAGGGAACGGCATGCTCATCGATCCGGCCATTCAGCACGATCTAGCGGAGGCTTGGCGCCGATACAAAGGGACAGGCGACCTTGCGGCACGGGATTCCCTCATCTTGGCCTATTCTCCTTTGGTGAAATACGTCGCCGGGCGCATGAGCACCGGACTCCCAGCTCACATCGAGGAGCAAGACCTCATCTCCTATGGGCTCCTCGGCCTCATTGGTGCTCTAGAGCGTTTCGATCTTTCGCGCAATATCAAGTTTGAGACCTACGCGATCTCCAGGATCAAGGGGTCGATCATAGACGAGCTTCGGGCGCTCGACTGGGTCCCGAGATCGGTCCGGAGTTGGGCCCGGCGTGTCGAGGCTACCGTCACCCGGCTTGAGAACCAGCTGATGCGTGCCCCCACCGACGAGGAGATCGCGGTGGACCTGGGCGTAGACGTGGAAGAGTTCCAGAACATCCTGAGCCAGATCAGCGGTGCGTCGATCATCGCCCTGGACGAGTTCTGGGAGGCTGGTGGGACCAGCCAAGAGAAAGTGAATCTGATAGACACCATAGAAGATTCTGGGGCCCCCGATCCCTCTCGCGCCTACCGCATCCAGGCCGTCAAAGAGACGCTGGCGGCCGCCATTCAGCGTCTACCGGAACGGGAGAAGATAGTTATCGGTCTTTACTACTACGAAGGACTGACTCTCAAGGAGATCGGGGAGGTCCTGGGAGTGACCGAGTCGCGGGTCTCTCAGCTTCACACTAAGGCTATCCTGAGGCTCAAAGGCCGGGTCAAAGAAGACCTTGATGTGGATTCTCTCGCCTCCTAGAAACTTGTAGCGGGCGCAGGCAACGAGGCCGTCGCGCGTCCGTGCGACCCTGCCGTTCCCAAGGTTTCTTATGGTAAACTGCTCGGGCTGTGCCATCGGACCTGAGGGTCACCATGGCGGGGGTGCCGGCCAGCCCGGTTCCGCCATCGGTTCCTCAGCGGAAGTATCACCAAAACCATAGTGAGGTAGTTATGCCCGCGGCTTCCATGAAGCAACTCCTGGAATCAGGAGTTCATTTCGGTCACCAGACCCGTCGTTGGAATCCCAAGATGAAGCCCTACATCTTCACCGAGCGGGGCGGGATCCACATCATCGACCTTCAGCAGACCACCATCATGCTCGACCGGGCGTACGATTTCGTGCGCAATGTCACGAGCAGGGGCGGGACGGTCCTATTTGTAGGCACCAAGAAGCAGTGTCAGGACGTCGTGCGCGACGAGGCCAGTAGAGTGGGCATGCCGTATGTCTCCCACCGCTGGCTTGGCGGCCTGCTCACCAACTTCGCCACTATCGAGCTGCGTATCCACAGGATGCACGAACTCCGGAAGCTCAAAGAGGAGGGCCAGCTGGGCCTTCTTCCCACCAAAGAGCGGATGGCGATGGAGCGCGAGCTTGAGAAGCTCGAAATCAACCTGGGCGGCGTCAGCACCATGACGCGGCTACCGGCCGCTGTCTTCGTCTCCGATCCCAAGCGGGAAGCGATAGCCACTAAGGAAGTCGTCAAGCTGGGTATCCCTCTCATCGGGCTCGTAGACACGAACTGTGACCCGGATGAGATCGACTATCTGATCCCCGGCAATGACGATGCCATCCGTTCTTGCGGCCTCATCGTCAGGACTCTTGCCCGCGCGGTGGAAGAGGGGCGGCAGAAGGTCCAGATCGCCGAGTTCTTGGCGGCCGAACAGGCGCGCGAGGCGGCGGCCGTGACCACAGCGGCTGCGGCGCCATATTCTCCAGAGACCGCCGCGGGCGAGGCGCCCCCATCGCGGTCGCCGCGGGGTCCGAGGGCGGCAGGCGGTCCCGGCGGACAGCGCGGTCCCGGCGGTCCGGGCGGAGCCCGTAGCGGGTCGGGTCCGCGGTCGGGTGACGGTCGTCAGGGCGGCGCCCCAAGGCCGGGCGCCCCAAGGCCAGGCGCACCGCGGGCGGCCGCGCCCGCCAGGGCGGTACCGCCGCGCAAAGCGGAAGCCCCCAAGATTGAGGAGGCTGTGGCCGCTCCGTCCAAAGACGTTGCGGAGGTCTCTGTCGCGGTTCCGGAAGTCCCGACGCCCGTGGTCGAGGCTCCGGTCGTCGTAACGGAAGCGGCGCCCGTGGTGACACCGGCACCGATGGAAGCGACCGAAGCCGGGCCCGAGGTGACACCGGCACCCGCGGAAGCGGTTGAGAGCCCGGCGGATGCCGGAGAGGCTAAGGCTGCCGCAAAGGATTCGAAAACGGCCGACGCCTGAGTATCAAGGGCATCTGGCTCTGACTCTGGACATAAAACAATCGTCGTCTCGACGGAGGCAATTGATGAACATTGAAGCTGGGATGGTGAAGAAACTGCGCGACGCGTGCGGGGCAGGCATGATGGACTGCAAGCTTGCTCTCACCGAGGCCGAAGGCGACATGGATGAGGCCATCAAGCTTCTGCGCAAGAAAGGAATGGCCGCCGCCGACAAGAAGTCTTCTCGCGCGGCGAACGAGGGCGTCGTGGACTACTATATCCACCCCGGCGCCAAGGTCGGCGTGCTCATCGAGGTCAACTGCGAGACGGATTTTGTAGCCAAGACCGACGATTTCAAGGCCTTCGTGCACGACGTGGCGATGCACATCGCGGCCGCGAGTCCGGCATGGGTCTCTCAGGAGGACGTTCCGGCAGAAGCGAAAGCGGTGGAGGTTGAGATCTACGCCGCGCAAGCGAAGGCTCTTGGCAAGCCCGATGCGGTGGCCGAAAAGATCGCCGAAGGCAAGTTGAAGAAGTGGTACACGGAAGTGGTGCTGCTCGACCAACCATTCGTGAAAGACTCGGAGAAGACCATCGACGAGCTAAGGCGGGAGTTGGTGGGCAAAATCGGCGAGAACATCGAGATCAAGCGTTTTGCCCGTTTCCGAGTCGGCGATGAAATAGCCTAAGGGCGCGTTTTTCGTCCACCTAGCCTCGAGGCGGGAAGCCGCACCGCGAGGAGAGCCCGGAGCTGATGAGCGATGACTAAGCGACCGGCGTACAGGCGGGTCCTGCTCAAATTGAGTGGCGAAGCACTCATGGGGGATCGGAGCTACGGAATCGACCCCGAGCGGCTGCGCGAAGTAGCGCGGGAGGTCTCCCGCGTAGCGGCCGAGGGGTACGAAGTCGCCGTCGTCGTTGGCGGGGGCAACATCTTCAGGGGTGTCTCCGGCGCGTCAGAAGGCATCGACCGTGCAACTGCGGACTACATGGGCATGCTGGCCACTGTCATGAACGCTGTGGCCCTGCAGGACGCGCTTCGCAAGCTGTCTACCGATTCGCGGGTGCAGTCGGCGATCTCTATGCAAGAAATATGCGAGCCCTACATCCGCGGCCGGGCTATCCGGCACCTGGAGAAAAGGCGCGTGGTCATCTTTGCCGCGGGCACCGGCAATCCTTTCTTCAGCACGGACACGGCGGCGGCTCTGCGCGCGCTTGAGATCGGTGCAGACTGCATCCTCATGGCCAAGAAGAAGTACGACGGGGTGTACGACGCAGACCCGGAGACTCACCCGGAGGCACAACTCATCCCGAATATCACGCACAAGGCAGCGCTGGAGCGGGGCCTGAGAGTCATGGACTCCACAGCCCTGTCCCTGTGCATGGACAACAGTCTACCCATCCTGGTCTTCAATATGAGCGAACCAGAGAACATCCGGCGCGTGCTGCATGGGGAAAGGGTAGGCACCATCGTCGCGTGTGCTGACGAAGAGAGGGAGGGGGCATGATCGACGAACTCTTGAGCGACGGAAAGCGGCGCATGGAGGGTGCTCTCGAGGCTTTGCGCACCGATTTCAACAGCGTGCGGACGGGGCGCGCGTCCACCAGTCTCCTCGACCGCCTGCATGTGGACTACTACGGGGTTAAGACCCCTCTCAAGCAGTTGGCTAATCTGGCCACGCCGGACCCCCGGCTCATCTCCATCACGGTATACGACAAGGCGGCTGTGAACCCGGTTGTCAGGGCCATCCAAGAGTCCGACCTTGGGCTCACCCCGAACACCGAGGGCAGCGTGATCCGGCTCAACATACCGGCGCTGACAGAAGAACGGCGACGGGATCTGGTCAAGATGGTCAAGAACATGGCCGAGGACAGCAGGATAGCTATTCGCAACGTACGCCGAGACATCATCCAGGATCTCAAGGACCTGAAGAAAGAGGGCAAGATCTCCGAGGACGACGAGCATCGCGCCGAAGAAGGCGTGCAGAAGCTCACCGACACCTATGTCGAGAAGGTCAGCGGTCTGCTTCATCATAAGGAGGAGGAGATCCTCGAGGTCTGACGTGGGCCTACGTGTCCGGCTCAAAGTCCTTTCCAGCCGCGGCCGCGCTTTTGCCCTGGGCGGAGGCGGTCGCGCGAAGTCGCGAGGGGTTTTCCCGGGCGGCCTCGATCCGGGCCGGATCCCTTTTCACGTTGCCATTATCATGGACGGCAATGGTCGCTGGGCCCAGCGAAGACATCTACCCGTCGCCGCCGGGCATCGGGCGGGAACACAGGCGGTCCGCCGGGTGATCGAGGCCTCTCGCGATGCCGGCATCCGTCAGCTTACGCTGTACTCCTTCTCCACCGAGAACTGGAACCGGCCTCAGGAGGAGATCGACGAGTTGATGCGCCTGCACGTCGAGATGATCGATAGCGAGGTGCCGGAGCTGCATAGCAACGACTGCCGAGTCGCTTTTGTCGGAAACCGCGACGAGGTGAGCGACGAGCTTCGGACGAAGATGGGGGAGGCTGAGAGTCTGACGGCGGAGAACCAGAGGATGACTCTCTTCATCGCTTTCAACTACGGCGGCCGTCGAGAGATAGTCCAAGCAGTGCGCGACGCTCTGGCCGCGGGTGTGCCCCCTCATGCCCTTGCAGAAGGCGACATCGCGTCGCACCTTTATGCGCCGTTCATGAAGGATCCGGACCTGGTCATCCGTACCTCGGGCGAGCTGCGTTTGTCGAACTTCCTAACGTGGCAGTCGGCGTACTCGGAACTGTATTTCTCGGAGCGGCTGTGGCCGGACTTCGATGAGGAGGAACTCGCGCGGGCGCTTGCCGACTATGCTTCCCGCGAGAGGCGATTTGGAGCCCGAGCTGCGACTTCGCGACCGGGTGGCAGGGAACAGGCGGACGGCGTTGCTTAAGAACCGCCTGCTGGTGGCGGCGGTGGGCATCCCCATCGGGCTTGCCGCGATCATTCTGGGCGGATACTTCGTATTCGGTCTCGTCCTCGTCATAACTGTTCTCGGATTGCATGAGTACTACACGCTGCTCAGGCCTTACCGGCCCAATCTCCTGATCGGGTATCTGGCAGGGATAGCCGTGATCTCGGGAGCGTTCTTCTTGGGCTTCAAGGGCATCATGGGAGGGCTGGCGGCGTGTCTGGTCCTCATGTTCTTCTGGTCGCTCTTTGGAGAGTTCGGAGCTCATCTTGTGGGCCGCATGGCCATCACCACGTTCGGCATCGTCTGGGTGGCGATGGGCTTTGCCTATCTGATCCTGTTGAGAGGTTTGCACCACGGGATGGCGCTCACGATCCTGGTGTTCGCCTGCACGTGGCTGAGCGACACGTTCGCCTACTTTGTCGGGCGGGCGATCGGACGCCACAAGATGGCGCCGCGGATATCCCCCAAGAAATCGGTGGAAGGTGCGATCGGCGGCATTGTCGGGGCCGTGGTGGCCGCGCTGATCGTGAAGATCTATTCTCCGTGGCTGCCGGTCCGGGACGCTCTCGTCCTGGGTCTGGTCATCGGGATCATCGGCCAGTGGGGCGATCTTTTCGAATCGGCGGTCAAGCGTGACTTCCGGGTCAAGGACTCTGGGCGGATCCTTCCCGGGCATGGAGGCATCTTGGATCGGTTCGACTCGATGCTCTTCGCCGGCATGGTGGCGTACTGGGGCGCAGTGCTGCTTCTGGGCAATATAGTCCAGAGCACGGTGAAATAGGGAGGGTGGCTTGAGACGGGTCCTCCTGCTTGGTTCTACCGGGTCTATCGGCACCCAGGCGCTGCGAGTGATCGCGGCCAGCAGCGACCTCACCGTGGTCGGGCTGTCGTGCGACCGGAACGTCGGCTTGCTTCTTGAACAGGCCTCGTCTCTCGGAGTGTCTCACGTGGCCATCGCGGACGAGGCGGCGGCGAGGACCGTTTCGTCCTCCCTCTACCCTGAGCTGAGGATCCGCTCGGGCGCGGAAGCAGCCGCCCGATTGGTCAGGGAAGTGGAGGCCGATCTCATTCTCAACGCGATCGTCGGCTTCGCCGGACTGGAATCCACCTTGGCAGCGATGGACGGCGGTTGCGCATTGGCTCTCGCGAACAAAGAGAGCCTGGTCTGCGCGGGCTCGCTCGTCGTTCGGCGGGCTCGCCGGAAGGGCGTCGACATCATCCCAGTGGATTCGGAGCACTCTGCGCTGTTCCAGCTGATCGCGGCCAGTGGGCCTGAAAGCGTCCAGTCCGTGACAATCACGGCTTCCGGGGGCCCCTTCCGGGGCAAGACAGCGGCCGAATTGAGTGGGGTGACCAGGGAGGAAGCGCTCGCGCATCCTACGTGGTCCATGGGGGAGAAGATCAGTGTCGATTCAGCAACGCTCATGAACAAAGGGCTTGAGATAATCGAAGCCCACCACCTTTTCGGGCTGTCCTACGACCAGATAGAGGTGGTGATCCACCCGCAGTCGGTGGTCCACGCCCTGGTGAAGCTCGTGGATGGCGCCTTGCTTGCGCACATGGGCGTGGCGGACATGAGGGTGCCGATAGGCTTCGCGTTGCACTATCCCGAACGAGCGCCGATGTCGATACCTGAGCTGGATCTGGCTTCGGTGGGCGCGCTCGGTTTTGAGCGGCCGGACGGCGTCACCTTTCCTGCTATGGATCTGGCGCGCGAGGCGGGTCTCAAGGGCGACAAAGCCACTTGTAGCCTCAATGCTGCGAACGAGGTGGCCGTCAATGCCTTTTTGGCGGGCAGACTGCCGTTTTTGGGTATAGCTGAGCTAGTGGGGGCGGTGTTGGGGGAGAGCCCCGCCGGCGATCTAGGAACGTATGAAGAGGTGGTGGACGTCGATACATGGGCGCGTCACAAGGCGCAGAAGATCTGCGCAGGAATGAGCGAGAGTGTTTAGCTTTCTAGCTATCGTCATATCCATCGTCGGGCTTGGGTTTCTTATCCTCGCCCACGAGTTCGGCCACTTTATCGTGGCCAAAGCCACAGGGATGCGCGTGGAGGAGTTCAGCATAGGCTTCGGCCGATACCTGGTGAGCAAGAGGATCGGCGAGACGGTCTACGGCATCTCGATGCTTCCGCTGGGCGGCTATGTCCGAGTGACCGGCATGCATAAGGAAGAGTTCGACGCCCGGGTAGCCGAGGCACAAGAAGGGGAGCCGGAGCCGGGAGAACGGCGCGGAGCGCAAGATCCGGAGGATCGGTTGGCCGGCCCGCGGATCCTCAGTGCGCGGGAGATCGCGGATACACCGCTCGAGCGCCGGTACTATTCGCATCCGCTCTGGCATAAGCTGATCTTCATCGTGGCCGGGGTCACCATGAACGCCGTGGTGGCCTTCTTCTTGCTCGTTGCCGTGGGTGCGCAGGGGCAGGAAGTCCCCACAACGACCGTCTACCAAGTGGAGCCGAGCACTCCGGCGGCGGCGGCTGGACTCCAAGTGGGTGACAAACTGGTCACGGTCGACGGTCAGCCGGTGAAAGACTGGGACTCGGTGCGCACTTTCATACTAGACAACCCTGGTAAGCAGGTGACGCTGGTGGTCGAGCGTGCGGGAGTCCAGAAGCAGTTGACCGCTACCCTTCAGAAGCGCTCGGATGGCACCGGCTACCTGGGTGTCCAGCCAGCGACCAACCATGTGCCAGCCACCTTCACGGGCGCCGTCAGCTACGGGGGTAGGACCACCGGAAGCTTCTTTGCCCTGGTGATCAAGGGCATCGGTTGGATGTTTGCCGGCAAGGTACACGTCACCGGTTCGCAGGGGCTCGCCGGCCCGGTAGGGATCATCACGTTGTCGGAGCAGGCGGTGCGAGGAGGCTATTACCTCGGGCTTTTGGCCCTTATCAGCATCAACCTCGCCATCCTCAACATGCTTCCCCTTCTGCCGCTGGATGGAGGCCATGCCCTGTTCAGCATCATCGAGAAGGTGCGGGGCCGGGCGGTGTCTCTTCGGAACTTCGAGCGTATCTCGCTGGTGGGGTTAGGGCTGTTCGTCATCCTCTTCTTGGTTGCTACGTCGAACGACATCGGCCGCATCGTCACCGGCGGCTAGAAGGGACGGCTTCGCTTGTTCAGCAAGCGGACGGTGGTTATAGGCGGAGTACTCGTCGGCGGGAGCGCACCGGTGGTGGTGCAATCGATGACCAACACCCGCACCGACGACGTGGAAGCGACCCTTGGCCAAGTACGGGCTCTCTCCACCGCGGGGGCAAGGCTAGTACGGGTGGCTGTGCCGGACGAGGCGAGTCTCCAAGCGTTGCACCGGCTGGTCATTGAATCCCCGGTGCCCCTCATAGCGGATGTGCATTTCGACCACAGGTTGGCGGTCGGTGCGCTGAAGGCGGGTACCGCGGCGGTGCGTATCAACCCTGGCAACATCGGTGGCCCGGAGGAAGTGCGCCGGGTGGTCGAGGCTGCAAGCGAGTCGGGGGCGGTGATCCGCATCGGGGTCAACAGCGGGTCGTTGCAGCGCGAACTGCGTGAGCTCGAAGAGCGTGACCCGGCGAGAGCGCTCGTGGAATCGGCGGTGAGCTACTGCGAGCTGATCGAGGGCATGGGATTCTCCCAACTCAAGGTATCCGTGAAGTCTTCTTCGCCGCGCGTCACTGTGGATGCCAACCGGCAATTGGCCCAAAGAGTGCCGTATCCCTTGCACATCGGGGTGACTGAGGCGGGCACTCGGTGGGCGGGGTCGGTACGGAGCGCGGTCGCGCTCGGCATCCTACTGGACGAGGGGATCGGCGACACCCTCCGTGTGTCTCTCACCGGCGACCCCGTGGAGGAGGTGCGGGTGGCCAACGAGATCCTCCGCACCCTGGAGCTGTTGCCGCGGGGGCCTCGGGTCATCTCCTGTCCCACCTGCGGGCGCACCCGGCTTGATCTCGAGCCGCTGGCGCTGGAGGTCGAACGGCGTCTGCAGGAGTCCGGGCTCGACCTCGAGGTGGCCGTGATGGGGTGTGTGGTCAATGGCCCGGGCGAAGCACGGAAGGCGGATTTCGGGATCGCCGGCGGCGATGGGGAGGGCGTCGTGTTCGCCGCCGGCCGCCCCGTGAGAAGAGTGCCACAAGAGCAGTTGGTGGACGCCCTCTTTGCAGAGATCGGCGAGCGCGTGCCGCCGCTCACAACCGGGCGGACGGCCTGCTAGACTGTCCTTTCGGTGCGCTGGCTCGAATCCAAGACCGAGCGGTGAAGCGCGAACCGTTAGCCAGAATCGAGGAGGATCCGATGCGGGCGACTGCCCTGTTCATGCCTACCGTAAAAGAGGACCCGTCCGACGCCGAGGCCATCAGCCACAAGTTGATGGTGCGGGGCGGCTTCGTCCGTCAGTTCGCCTCCGGCATCTACATGATGCTCCCTCTCGGCTGGCGGGTCATGCAGCGGGTCAACGCGATCATCCGGGAGGAGATGAACGCCATTGGGGCGCAGGAGCTGTCGATGCCTACCTTGCACCCGGCGGATGTGTGGCAGGCGAGCGGCCGCTACGACGCGATCGGCGACGAGATGTTCCGGCTCAAGGACCGTGGTGACCGAGACATGGTGCTCGCAATGACCCACGAGGAGGTCTTTGCGTGGCTCGCGTCACGTGAACTGCGCTCCTATCGTGATCTCCCACAGATCTGGTACCAGATCCAGCTCAAGTTCCGCGACGAACCCCGCCCAAAAGGCGGGGTGCTGCGGGTCCGAGAGTTCCTCATGAAAGATTCGTATACGTTTGACGTGGACAATGAAGGCCTGGACAAGAACTATGCGAAACACATCGAAGCCTATGACAGGATCTTTGAGCGGTGTGGGATCGACGTCTACCGGGTGGAGAGCGACAGTGGCTTCATGGGCGGCGCCCAAGCGCACGAGTACATGGCGCCATCCGCTGCCGGTGAGGACCGCGTTGCCCTGTGCGACTCATGCGGATATGCCGCCAACGTCGAGTTGGCGCGCTCGGTGGCCGCCCGCGCCGAGGGCGCGATGGAGGCCGAGCTCGAAGAAGTGTCTACCCCCGAGCAGAGGACGATCGAAGAGGTCTCCACCTTCTTGGGTATCCCGTCGTCTTCCCTTATCAAGTCGCTGGTCTACGTCGCCGGAGAAGCGCCGGTTCTGGTGCTGGTGCGGGGTGACCACTCGCTCCATGAGGGGAAGCTCGCCCGCTACGTCAAGCAAGAGGTGCGAGCCGCCCATCCTGAGGAGGTAAGGAGAGTCACCGGAGCTGAGGTTGGGTTCGTGGGCCCCGTGAACGTCTCGGCGCGCATCATCGCAGACGAGAGTCTTCGTCCCGACGGGCCGAGCGGACCCCGGGCATATGCGGCTGGAGCCAACAAGGAGCATGCTCACCTCCGGGGCGTAGTGCCCGGTCGCGATTTCCAGGCTGAATTCGCGGATCTGCGCGAGGCAGTCGGGGGAGATGCATGCGCACTGTGCGGAGAGCCACTGCGCGTGGAGCAGGTGATCGAGGTCGCCAACATCTTCAAGTTGGGCACGAAATATACAGTGCCCCTGGGCGCCACGATCCTCGACGAGTCCGGTCAGGAGAGGCCGATAGTCATGGGTTCGTACGGCATCGGACCCGCGCGGATCGCCGCAGCCGCCGTGGAACAGGGCAACGACGAGAAAGGCATAATCTGGCCGAAGAGGATCGCTCCCTTCGACGTCTGTTTGGTCCAGGTGCACGCCAAGGATCCCGTTCAGACCGATGTGGCTTCCGCCCTGCATGACGCGCTTGCCCAGGCTGGACTCGAGGCGCTTTGGGACGATCGGGACGAGCGGCCGGGAGTCAAGTTCGCCGATGCTGAGTTGATCGGGTGCCCGGTGCGTGTCACGGTCGGCAAGAAGGCCGGGGAAGGTGTGGTAGAGGTGGAGCCTCGTTCAGGGGGAAGCCGAGAAGAAGTAGCGGCCACCGACGCGGTCGCCCGCGTCGCACAGTTGTGGGAGGCCGCCCGGTAGTCGTACGGTGGCCAGGGCGTCCGCCCGGGGATGTCCTCCGCGGCTCGTGGGCGGGCGCGCGTCATATGCCTGCTGCGCGAAGGTGTGATAGTTTCTAGATGTGTAGTGGCTTTCGTTGCCGCCCAGCGGCTCTGCATGCTATAATCCCGCCGTTAACAAAAGCGAAAGTTGTTCACTAGTGGGTGCAGCTGGACCCACTTTTGTTTTACCTGAGGTAGGAGTCTTGGAACTCACGGAGGCCTGGTTCCAGGCGGTCATCGACCGGGAGGTCGAAGGCGTGGAGCTGGTGGCCCTGGACGATGCCGGCAGCAGGCGGCGGCGGATCATCCGTCTCTATGTCGATCATCCGGCCGGGGTCGACCACGGTGTTTGTGCACATGTGTCCGCCGCGGTAGGACAAGCGCTGGATGAGTTGGCCGCCGTCGATACGACGTACGTTCTGGAGGTGAGTTCTCCGGGGTTGGACCGGCCGCTTCGGAAGCGCAGTCACTTCGAGGCGCAGGTCGGTAAGAAAGTGTATGTGAAGACCCGGCTACCGGTCGAGGGGAGCAAGGTTTGGCAGGGCGTCCTGCTCGAGGCCGGGGCGGACGAGATAGTGGTGACAGAATCGGGGCGCGAGGCGAGGATCCCGTTGGAGGATATCGTGAGCGCCCATCTGATATACGAGTTCAAATAGGGGGAAGGGAATGAACAAGGAGACGATAGAGGCTCTCCATCAGATCGAGAAGGAAAAGAGCATTCCCTTCGACCTGCTCATCGAAGCGCTCGAGGATGCGCTTCACTCGGCATACAACAAGACGGGAAACGCCGTAGCCTATTCCGAGGTCAAGATCGATCGGGACACCGGCGAGATTCACGTGTTCGAGCTCATCTTCCCCGAGGGGGAAGAGCCCGACCTCGAGGACGAAGAGGCGGAGTTCGACAGCTCCAATGCCGAACGTGAGGAGATCACGCCCGAGGACTTCGGCCGGATCGCGGCTCAGACCGCGAAGCAAGTCATCTATCAGCGCATCCGCGAGGCCGAGCAGGGCATCGTCTTCCGGGAGTACTCGAATCGTATCGGCGAGATCGTCACCGGTATCGTTCAGCAGTCGGACAGTCGCTACACACTGGTCGACCTGGGCCGGGTAGAGGCGCGTCTGCCCAGAAGCGAGCAGGTGCCTACGGAACGCTACGAGCACGGCATGCGGCTGAAGGCGGTCATCAAGGAAGTCTCCCAGAACCCCAAGGAGCCACCGATCATTCTCTCGCGGCGGAGCGAAGAGTTGGTCAAGCGTCTTTTTGAGCTCGAGGTGCCGGAGATATCCGACGGACTTGTGGAGATCGTCGGTGTGGCGCGTGAACCCGGCTACCGCTCTAAGATCGCCGTGGTTTCGCACAGCGACGGCGTGGACCCGGTCGGCGCGTGTGTGGGGCCGCGGGGGTCGCGAGTGCGCATGGTGGTATCCGAGCTGCGGGGCGAGAAGATCGACATCATCCCATTCGACCAGGAGCCGGCCCGGTTTGTCGCCAAAGCCTTGTCCCCGGCCCGGGTGCGCGAAGTGCTCCTGGACGATGAAGGGCGGGAGGCGACCGTGGTCGTCCCCGATGACCAGCTGTCGCTGGCTATCGGCAAGGACGGTCAGAACGCTCGGTTGGCCAATCGACTGACTGGCTGGAAGATAGACATCAAGTCGGAGACCGAGATGAGCCAGGAAGACAACGTATTCACCGTCTCGGAGGCCGAGTCTGAGGTGGCCGACGGACGTTGTCACGCTCTCACAGTCGGGGGCAAACGCTGCCCGAACGCCGCTCTTACGGCGAGCCTTTATTGTGGCATTCCGTCACACCAGGTGCTTGCTTCAGAGCGCAAAGAAGCGAACAAGTGAGGCCGAACCTGTCTTATGGGCACGACGGCGAAAAGCTCCAATGAACGACGGAAGGCCTCACGACCGGTGTCCGGCTCCGGGCCCACGCGGCAGTGCCTGGGGTGTGGGCGGCGCGGCGCGCAGGTTGATTTTCTGCGCCTGACGCTGGATCGCAAAGACGCACCTCCCAGGGTGATGCCTGAGGCGGGCGGCGCGCGCAGCGGTCGTGGGGCGTATTTGTGCCTCAAACAGGCGTGTTTGGACCAGGCACTTCACAGGAGGGCCTTCCAGAGGGCGTTCCGTGCTACGGTCACGGTGGATAGAGATGAGGTGGCCGCGGCGATCGCGACCAGGGTGGGCTACGGCGAAGCGAACGACACGGCAGGTGGGTAGTGGCGAAGAGACGGGTTTACGAGATTGCTCTGGACAATGGTCTGAAGAACCAACAGCTGGTCGATCTCCTCAAGGCGGCGGGTCTGGAAGTCCATAGCAGCCTTTCCAGTGTGGAGGAAGCCGACGCACTGCGCGTGCTTGCGGCGCGTCCGACGGCCGCGGAGAAAGCCGCGGCAAAAAAGGCGGCGGCAAAGAAAGCACCGGCGAAAAAGGTGGCGCCCCCCCCCAAGCCTCGGGTGGAAGTCAAGGCCGATGCAATACCTGTGGTCCCGAGGCCTTCGCCTGCGGCGCAAGCCGACAAGGAGGCCGCACCGGCGACCAAGCCGGGGGTGCCAAAGAAGGCCGCTATCGCAGAAGCATCCGATGTCGCTCAGGGGTCCGCTGCCCTCCAGCCCCCGGTAGTGCAAGAGGAAGTTGCGGCCGAGGGAGCCGCAGCACCGGTCCAACCGGAAGCTGCGGCGGAGACGGCCGCGGTTCCCGTGGCTGTGGAGACCGTTTCGATTCCCCGGGCACCCGAAGTCTCGGTTCCCACGACGGTTGAGGCCGCGCCGTCCGAGATCACCGAGCCTGGAACGGGCACAGCTGCTCCGGAGGCCGGGCCGGCCGCTGAGCAGCCGGTCGCTGCCGAAGAGTCGAGCGTGGCCGAAGCGCGGCCAGAAGATGGTCGACCGGAGGGTCCGCGACCGTTGGCGCCGCGCAAACCTGTTCGCGCAAGAGGGCGCGGGCCGCGTTTGGAGGACATGCCGACTGTCGTGGGTCCTGGGGTGCCGCTTCGCAAGGGTGTAAAACCTTCCGGCAACGTGGTGACCAAAGAAGAGCT
>JADGPI010000218.1 GCA_017882525.1 Thermoleophilia bacterium | reverse complement strand
TGCATCATCTCGCCCAAGCTGGTGGAGTGCGCGCGGAACAAGAACATCGAGATCATCACGCTGGCCGACGTCCAGGGGATCTCCGGCGCGCCGGGCAACTTCAAGGTGAAGCTCCGCCAGAACCCGCGCTACGTAGACGTGGACAAATGCAACGCATGTGGCGATTGCACCGATGCCTGCCCGGTCGATTTGCCCAGCGAGTTCGACCGCCGGCTGGGCACCCGCAAGGCGATCTTCCGCCCCTATCCACAAGCGATTCCGAACGTCTTTGGGATCTCCAAGGCCGCGGGACGCGCGCCGTGCAAGTCATCCTGCCCCGCCGGCGTCAACGTCCAGGGCTACGTGGCTCTCATTGCCGCGTCCAAGTTCAAGGAGGCCTACGAGCTGGTTCGCGAGCGCTGCCCGCTCCCGGCCGCTTGCGGGCGGATCTGCCAGCATCCCTGCGAGGATAACTGTAACCGCGGCGAGGTCGACGAGGCCGTCTCGGTGCGCGATCTCAAGCGATTCGTTGCCGACTACATCGACTCGAATCCAGGTGAATATCCGCCGGCTAAGCCCGCGGCCGCCAAGCTGGATGCCAAAGTTGCCGTCATCGGCGGTGGCCCGGCCGGCCTCACCGCGGCTTCCGACCTAGCCCTGATGGGCTACGGCGTAACCCTGTTCGAGGCCCAGCCGCACCTGGGTGGCATGCTGAGATACGGCATTCCAAGCTACCGCCTGCCTGAGGACGTCTTGGACAAGGAGATCCAGTACATCCTCGATCTGGGTGTGGAGGCCAAGACGGGCACGCGCGTCGTCGACCCGGCGAGTCTCCTGCAGTCCGGGTTCAAAGCCGTGTTCGCGGCACCGGGAGCATGGACCAGCCGGAGACTGGGCATTGCCGGCGAGGATGCCCCGGGCGTCTGGGAGGGACTGGATTTCCTCCGCCGTGTCAACAGCGGCGAGACGCCTGCGCTCGGCTCGGACGTTCTGGTCATCGGTGGTGGCGACGTCGCCATGGATGCTGCGCGTTGCGCCCGCCGGCTGCCCGGCGTGTCCTCGGTGCACCTGGCGTGTCTCGAGAGCCGCGCCGAGATGCCGGCCCACTCTTGGGAGGCAGCCGAGGCGCTCGAGGAAGGAGTCGTCTTCCACAACAGCCTCGGCCCGACGCGAATCGAGACGAGCGGGGGCAAGGTGGCGGGGGTCTCCTTCCGCGCCTGCACCAGCGTGTTCGACGAGCAGGGGCGTTTCGATCCCCAGTTCGACGATCTGGGGACCGCTGTTTTGATGGCGGACACGGTGATCGTGACCATCGGACAGGGAATCGACGCGGCCGGGCTGGGCGTGGCCACCGGCCCCGGCGGGCGGATCATGGCCGACAAGGATACGCTCGCCACCAGTATCCCGGGTCTGTTCGCAGGCGGCGACGCGGTGCTGGGACCAGCCTCCATGGTCGACGCAATGGCCCACGGTCACAAGGCCTCCGAGGCCATCGACGCGTACCTACGAGGCGCCAAGTTGGCCGCGGCTTCCGCCGCGGCGGAGGCCGCGAATCCGGCGGAGGCGGCCACAAACCCCAGGCCCGACGCCCCGCGGCAGGAGCGCGTGAAGATGCCGCAAGCCGACCCCTCTGCGCGCGCGGGCGGCTTCACCGAAATCGACCGGGGCTACAGCGCGGAGCAGGCCGTCGCGGAGGCCCAGCGTTGCCTGGCCTGCGGTCTCTGCAGCGAGTGCATGCAGTGCGTCAAGGTCTGCACGGCCGGCGCGGTGTGCCACGACCAGCAGCCTGAGGAGATCGAGATCGACGCCGGCAGCGTGATCCTGACGCCCGGCTTCGAGGAGTTCCAGGGCTCTCTTCGAGGCGAGTTCGGCCATGGGCGATACGCGAACGTGCTGTCAAGCGTCCAGTTCGAGCGCATGCTCTCGGCGGCGGGGCCCACGGCCGGACACGTCCAGCGGCCTTCGGATCGCGGTGAGGTGGAACGTCTCGCATTCATCCAATGTGTGGGCAGCCGCGATACCGCCCGCGGCAATGGGTATTGCTCCTCCATATGCTGCATGAGCGCCACCAAGGAGGCCATGGTCGCTCTGGAGCATGCGCGCGGCCAACAATTGGAGGTCTCCATCTTCTGCATGGATGTGCGCGCGTTCGGCAAGGAGTTCGACGGCTACGTGAACCGCGCCCGCGACGAGCACGGCGTGAAGTATATCCGGGCGATCCCCTCACGTGTGGTCGAGATGCCCGGCACTAAGAATCCGCGCATACGTTATTTCGACCAGGCGGGAATCGAACAGCAGCAGGAATTCGATCTGGTGGTGCTTAGCGTGGGCATGCAGGTTCCCGACAGCGTCCGGCAAACCGCCGGACGGCTGGGGTTGGAGCTCAACGAGTTCGGCTTTGCCCAGACCGAACGGCTGGCTCCGCTGGCGACATCCAAGCCAGGCCTCTACGTGGCCGGAGCATTTCAGGAGCCCAAGGACATTCCTGAATCGGTGGCCCAGGCATCGGCGGCCGCTGCGTGCGCGATGGACCAACTGGCCCAGGCCCGCGGCAATCTGATCCAGCGCCACGAATACCCCTGGGAACGCGATACAAGCGACGAGTCGCCGCGGGTGGGCGTCTTCATCTGCCACTGCGGCCAGAACATCGCGTCGGTCATCGATGTGGAGGAGGTGGCTCGGAAGGCGTCTCTCATGCCGAACGTGAGCCACGCTGAAGCCAGCATGTACACGTGCTCGGACACTAACCAGCAGCACATCAAGCACATGATCGAGAAGCACCGGCTCAACCGGCTGGTTGTGGCCTCCTGCTCGCCGCGCACTCACGAGATCCTCTTCCAGGAGACGCTGCGCGAGAGCGGGCTGAACCAGTACTTGTTCGCGATGACCAATATCCGCGACCAGTGTTCCTGGGTCCACAAGGACGATCCCGTCGCAGCGACCGCCAAGGCTGTGGACCTGATGGCTATGGCGGTGGCGCGGGCGCGGCATCTGAAGGCGTTGCAGACCGGACTACTGCCGGTGACGGCATCGGCGCTGATTCTGGGCGGCGGATTGGCCGGCATGACCGCGGCGCTGGGCATCGCGGACCAGGGGTTCGACGTGCACTTGGTGGAGAAAGAGCCGGCCCTGGGCGGCCTGCTGCGCGACATTCACAGCACGCTTGAGGGGGCCGATGTAGACGCGTACCTCCGTCAACTGGTGGATAAGGTCCAGGCCCATCCCGGCATCGAGGTCTATCGGAACACGACCGCCGCGAGCATCAGCGGACACGTAGGCAACTTCAAGAGCGTCCTGAATGTGGCGGGGCGCGAGCTGCCGATCAGCCACGGAGTGGTCATTGTCGCGACGGGCGGCCAGGAGCGGTCCACCGACTTGTATCTGCACGGCAAGAATCCGCAGGTGACGACGCAGAGCAAGCTGGAGGCAGAGCTGGCCGGAGGCGATCTTCCCCCCGAACTGCAGGGTAAGAAAAACCCCACCGTAGTGATGATCCAGTGCGTGGAGAGCCGCAACGACGAACACCCCTATTGCAGCCGGGTGTGCTGCTCCGAGGCGGTCAAGAACGCCCTCGAGATCAAGCGCCGTCTGCCCGACGCCAACGTGGCGGTGCTGGGGCGGGACATGCGCACCTACGGATTCCGCGAGACATTCTTCCAGAAGGCCAGAGAAGAAGGGGTCCTGTTCGTGCGCTATCCCGAGAAGAGCGACCCCATCGTGGTCGAGGAAGCCGGGCGGCTCCAGGTGACCGTGCACGACACATCGAGCAATCGCGAGCTGGTGTTGCGGCCCGACCTACTGGTTCTCTCCACCGGCATCGCTCCTGCCGCCGGCAACCCGGTGCTGTCCGGACTCCTGCGCAGTGCCCTCACGGCCGACGGGTTCTTCCTCGAAGCGCACCCCAAGCTCCGTCCGGTGGATCTGGCCAACGAGGGCGAGTTCCTGTGCGGCCTGGCCCACTCGCCGCGATTCCTGGACGAGACCATCGCCCAGGCTCAGGCCACGGTCGGACGGGCCACAACGGTCCTGTCCAAGACGCACCTGGAGATCCCCGGACAGGTGGCCAAGGTGGATCCGGAGAACTGCGTGGCGTGCGCCACGTGCGTCAAGGTCTGCCCCTACGGCGCTCCCATGATCAACGAGCTCTCAAAGGCCGAGATACAGGGCGCACTGTGCATGGGTTGCGGGAGTTGTGCCGCCTCCTGCCCGGCCAGGACCATCACCCTGCAGCACCAGGAAGACCAGGCGCTGGTCGCCATGCTGGACGAGCTGCTCGTGGACGGAGCTCGGCTATGAGCGAGGCCGCGATGTCCGAGATGACGCAATCGGCCACGACAACGACGGCGCCCGACACCGGCTGGGAACCCGAGATCATCGCCTTCTGCTGCAACTATTGTGCGTACGCCGCGGCTGATCTGGCGGGCTCCAAGCGCATGCAATACCCGGTCAACGTGCGCGTCATTCACGCACCCTGCACGGGTAAGATCGAGATGGAGCACATTCTCGACGCCTTCCTGAAGGGCATCGACGGGATCCTGGTGGCCGGCTGCCTGGAAGGCGGGTGTCACTTCCTAGAGGGCAACCTGCGCGCGCGCAAGCGCACGGACCGCATCCGCGAGATGCTCGCCGAGATCGGCGTGGGCGACGAGCGCCTCAAGATGGTGAATCTCTCGGCTGCCATGGCCCCTACCTTCGTCGAAAGCGTCCAGGAGATGGTAGAGACGGTAAGGGCGCTGGGGCCGAGCCCGCTCTGGGAGTCCCGGCAATTGGAAAGTGAAGGAACGTTATGATTGTCGCTTCCCCGAAATCGATCACCGAGCTGAAGAACCTCATCGCGGGCCATAAGAAGGTGCTGTTCGCGGGCTGTGGCACCTGCGTCACGGTGTGCCTGGCCGGCGGCGAGCGCGAGGTGGGCATCGCCTCCTATGCCATCCGCATGGCGCGCAGGCTCGAGGGCGAATCCCTGGAGCTGACCCAGGCGACCATCGAACGCCAATGCGAGAACGAGTTCATCAAGGACCTGGCGGAGGCGGCGGTCAAGGTCGACGCCATCGTCTCGTTCGGATGCGGCGTGGGTGTACAGGCCATCGCCGAGAGATTTCCCGACAAGCCGGTCTACGCCGGACTCAACACCCAGTTCATGGGGACTCTGGAGGAGCAGGCCGTCTGGACCGAGAAATGCCTGGGCTGCGGCGACTGCATGCTGGCGCAGTTCGGCGGCGTCTGTCCGGTGACGCGTTGCGCCAAGCGGCTCTTGAACGGCCCCTGCGGGGGCTCGAGCGAAACGCACTGCGAGGTGGACCCGGATCGCCCTTGTGCCTGGCAGCTCATCTATGCGCGCCTCAAGAACATCGACCAGTTGGACCGGCTGGATGCCATCGTTCCGCCCAAGGATTGGAGCGCCTCCTGGCACGCCGGGGCGCGCAAGGTGGTGCGCAAAGAGCACCGGGTGGGGTAGCTCGAGCTACTCGGTTGCCAGGCGCCGCTTTGCGCGGAACCCACGGGTGCCTCGTCATCCAGCGCTGCGGCAATACGAGGTTAACGGCGTACTTGTGCGACGACATCACGTCAACCAGCGGCGCATTCGCACCGGACGGATCATCGCCGAACGGGTCGCCCTTGTGCCAGCAGTGGATCAGTCCGGTCCCCGCCGAGGGCTTTGGGCCGCACACCGAGAGACCCAGGGGCGAGGCTCTGGCGGGGAGATTGACATGGGCGAGCGCGGGCGAGATAGTAGAAGAGCCCGCTAAGTTGGTTAATAGTAACCAACTTATAACTCGCGCATGTGGAGGACAAGATGAAGGTAAAGAAGCTCGTCGACCTGAGCCAACCATTCGGCTTTGGCGTTCCATTGTGGCCCTATTTCCCCGATATCAAGATCGAACGTTTTCACTACCACGCGAAGTCAGGCGTGCTCACCCAGTGGCTGACCACTCCGATGCATGTGTCCACTCATGCCGACTCTCCCATTCATGTGATCCCCAACGAGTGGTCAACCGAACAGATCCCCCTCGACTACTATTTTGGCACCGGGGTTGTGGTGGACGTTGGGCCTAAGGGCAAGTGGGAGTCCATCACAGACGAAGACCTGGAGAAAGCCACCCCAAAGATCGAGAAGGGTGACATCGTCATCATCCATACCCACATGCATGCCAAGTTTGGCGACGACAAGGATTACTTTGCCCGTTCCCCAGGTTTGGTCCCCAGCGCTGCTCACTGGCTGGTCGACAAGGGCGTGAAGGCCGTGGGTGTCGATCAACAGGCCCTGGACCACCCACTGGCCACTGCCATCGGCTACCACGGCCCGGGACCGCTGCTGCCGGAGATTGTCGCCGAATACGAAGCCGACACCGGCCGGTCGGCCAAGGAAGACTTCCCCGACTGGGAGCCTTGCCACAACATCCTTTTGGGCAACCACGTGATGGGGTTCGAAAACGTGGGTGGCGACATCGACGAGGTTCTCGGGCAACGAGTAATTATCGCCGGCTTTCCCATCCGCTGGGTGAAAGGCGACGGCTCTATGGTCAGGCTGGTCGCCATCATCGAGGAGTGACATTTACGGTCTGACCGGCCGCACGCTTGGAAGATGGCAGAGGCCGCCCGACGCAGCGCGAAAGAAGACGCTAGTCCGACACCGGGGCGACTTGCAAGCCGAGTGAATGGGATGCGAAGAGCTGATACGGACTCTGTCTGCTTCCCGCCGGCCGTCGAACGGCTGAGGGGGCGCGGGCTGCGACGCTTGGACGGGGTTTCCCACTCTTGTCGCAAGTTCGAGTCTTGCCGAAGACATCCACGATGTACCTGCATAAGGGCTACTTCTCCCACCGCGCCGCGTGGACCGGACACATGGGCAGGTTTCCGGCCGCCATCATATGAGCGGAACAAAGCCGGCTGTGGTCGGCGTCTCTCCTCGGCCTCCCTTGACGGCGACCGGTCCGTCGGCAGACAATGGGCTGCTGCGCCCCCTGCGGGCTGGTAGAGACGGAGAAGACCGGGTCTGCAGTCGGGCCAGAGATCTCAAAGAGGCGAACAAGGTTCGAGTTACGTCCGATGACCCGTGTTTGAGGCCGCTGAGGGGGGATTTGTCCATGCAGACCAGCTTTCCTAAGCTATTCAAGCCCGGATGCATAGGAAATGTGAGACTCAAGAACCGGCTGATCAAGTCTCCACAGCACACGGGACTTGCCAACCCGGACGGTTCCATCACGGACAGGCTGCTCCGTCACTACAAAGAGCTGGCTTCGGGCGGCGTCGGCATGGTGATCGTCGAGTACGCATGGGTCGACAACGACGCCAGCAGGGCCTCGCCGTGTCAGCTCGGCATAGCCAAGTTGGACCATGTTCCTGGGCTTTCCTTGCTTGCACAGACCATCCAAGCCAACGGGGCGAAAGCGGCCATCCAGATATCGCACGCGGGCCAGCAGAGGCTCACGCTCGAGAGGCCCAAAGCACCCTCGGCTGTTCCGTGGGAGGAGATTTACGCTGCTGGCGCCCCGGCTCCCGAGGCGCTGACTTTTGAAGAGATTCTGCAGATCGTGAAGTCTTTTGGGCAGGCCGCAAAGAGGGCCCAGGTCGCAGATTTTGACATGGTGGAGATACATGCCTGCCACGGGTATCTCGTCTCGAATTTTCTCTCTCCTCGCACCAACAAGAGGACGGATTGGTACGGCGGCTCGCTGGAAGACCGCATGCGTTTCTTGCTGGAAGTGACGGCGGAGATCAAATGCCAGGTCGGATCCGAGTATCCCGTTTGCGTGAGGTTGAGCGGCACCGACTACGAGCCAGACGGCACGAGGATCGAAGAGACTGTGGAACTTTGCAGGCGTCTCGAGGGGATGGGAGTCGCCGCTATTCATATGTCGGGCGGGAATCATCACCAGTGGATCCATGAAGTCAGCCCGATGGGCATGTCTCTAGCGCACAACGTGTGGGCAGCGGAGGCGGCGAAGAAGGAGATCAAGATACCGGTCATTGCTTCCGGGTCTATCACTTCTCCCGGTCTTGCAGAAGAGATCCTGACAGATGGAAAAGCCGACTTCATCGGATTGGGGAGACCACTCTGGGCCGACCCGGAATGGCCCCTGAAAGCGATGGAAGGCAGACCGGAGGACATCAGGCCTTGTATCCGATGTAATGACGGTTGCCTAGCCAGAGGAGATTCTCAGGCCAAGACCGTCTCTTGCTCGGTCAACGTCGCGCTCTGCCGAGAAGACGAGTTCCGCATCACCAAGGCGGAGCACCCGAGGAATGTCGCGGTGATCGGCGGCGGGCCGGCGGGAATGGAGGCGGCAAGGGTCTGCTTCCTGAAGGGTCACCAGGTTACCCTGTATGAAAAGCGGGGATTGGGGGGCGCTCTGCTTGAAGCCTCGATCCCGGAATTCAAAGCTCCCGACCTGAAGCCTCTCATCGACTACTTGATAACGCAGATAGAGAAACTGCAGATCAGGGTGATCAAGGACGACGCAACGCCAAAGAGCATCGAGAACGGCGGGTACGATGCCGTGATCGTCGCTGCTGGCGCGACCGCCCTAGCCCTCGATGATGTCGAGGGAATCACGCATCCGAC
>JADGPI010000217.1 GCA_017882525.1 Thermoleophilia bacterium | reverse complement strand
GGCCGAGCAGCCGCCCGGCCTCCAGGTCGAACGCCACCAGCTTGGTGAACGTGCTGCCGAAGTCGACGAAAATACGGGTGGCCGTCACGATCGCCGCTCTCGCCTCTGGACCCTCTTGCCCCGCCCCGAGCCCGTGTTATCGGCGCCCGGCAAGATCACCTTTGAGGTCCTCGATAGCGGCTCGCACGTCGGCCTCGGGCGGATACACCCGGTCGAAGCCCAAACCCTTGAACTTTGCCTCGTCCTCAGCGAAATCGCGGCGCGAGACGCCGAGGATGCCGCCCAGGTAGAGAAGAACGCCGTCCAGCCCGGCTTCGGTGCATTTGTCGCGGAAGCCCTCCAAGTCCTGTTCGGCCATGCCGTAGAGGGAACTGATGAGCATCGCGTCGGCGGCAGTCTCCTGGGCTGCCATGATGAACTCCTCAGGCGGGGTCTGGGCGCCCAGTTCCACCACCTTGAACCCAGCGTCCCGCAGCGCCCGCGAGATGATCTTGGTGCCTATCACGTGCGCGTCGACGCCCACCGTCCCGGTGATGATGCAGCCCAGGTGGTCCATCGCTCCCCCTTCTCCTTGTGGAACCAGTTCCGCCGAGCCCCGCTAGACCGCCACCTCGCAGTGAAGCCCCCGGGACTCCACGATGGCCCGCGCCCCTTTCATGAACTCCTCCGAAGGCGTCTCGGCTGCCCCCAACTCGTAGTCCATGCCCAGCATCGCGTACTTCTGCTGTCCGTACCGGTGGTACGGAAGCAGGTGCACCGTGCCACCCGGCACCTTGCCGGCCACCATGTCGGCGATGTCTGAGATGGCGTCCACCGTGTCGTTGAAGCCCGGTACCACAGGCACGCGCACGACCACCGGCACCCCGCTCGTGGCTACCACGGCGAAGTTGCGCAGGATGTTCTCGTTGGTGATACCGGTCTCGGCGCGGTGGGCGCGTGGGTCGATGTGCTTGATGTCGAAGTAGAACAAATCGGTGTACGGGATGAGCCGCTTGAGCCCCTCGGTGCTACCCTGGCCGGACGTGTCCACGCAGGTGTGGAACCCAGCTTCCTTGGAGCGCTCGAGGATGGCCCGGGCGAAGTCGGCCTGCAGCAGGACCTCTCCGCCCGAAACGGTGACGCCGCCACCCGAATCGCGGTAGAAGTCGGCATCGCGCTTGAGCACGTCGAACACCTCGTCCACCGTCATCTGGCTGCCGGTGATCTGCATGGCTCCGTGCGGACAGGCTTTCACACAATCCCCACACACGTCGCAGAGGTCGCGCTCGATGACTACGCCCTCGGCGCCGACGCTGATCGCCCCGACGGGACACGCCGCCACGCAGCGGAAGCACTGCTTGCACACGGAATCCCGGTGCATGAGTTCGGGCGCGTGGTTCTGCGACTCCGGGTTGGAGCACCAGACGCAGGCGAGCGGACAACCCTTCAAGAAGACGGTCGTCCGGATGCCCGGACCGTCGTCGATGCTGTACCGCTGGATGTTGAAGACCGTACCTGTTAACTGGTCCACGCCACTCACTCCACTTCCCCGAGAAACACGATGGAGCGCCGCCCGAAGGCGGCGCTCCGAAAGGGGGTCAGATTCTGTAGGCTGCTCAGCCTACCTCGTGCATGGTCCGCTCCACGATCTCATCCTGGAGTTCCGGCGGCAGATCGACGAAGTACGCGCTGTAGCCGCCCACCCGGACGAGTAGGTCCTTATGGGCCGCGGGCTCCTTGCGGGCCGCCTTGAGTTCCGCAGCGCTGTGGATGTTGAACTGGATGTGCCACCCACCCCGCTTGTTGAAGGTCTTGATGAGGGAAGCCACCTTGGCCAGCTTCTCCGGGGTGTTGAGCACCGCCTTGGAGAACTTCATGTTGTGGGCCACACCCGCGCATTCGTACGCGATCGGGTACTTGGTGGCCGACAGGATAAGGGCAGTCGGACCACTGACGTCAGCGCCCGGCATGGCCGACGTGCCTCCGTCGTAGATGGGAGTGCCGGCGTAGCGGCCGTTGGGCATGGCCCCGACCGCCTTGCCTTGCGTCAAGTGACCGGCCGCAGCCCCTTTGAACAGCATGGGTTTCTCGCCGGTGATGGGGTCGGGGCGGCTCTGGAGTATGGCCTGCGTATCGCGGGCCATACGGATGTACCAGTCGTCCACGTAGTCGTTGTCGTTGCCATACTTGGGCGCGTTCACACAAAGCTGACGGACGTCCTCGTGACCCTGCCAGTTCGCGTCCATAGCGTCGATCAACTGGGCCATGGTGATCTTCTTCTCGTCGAACACCAGGTACTGGACGTCGGCCATGTAATCCGCGCAGTCGCAGATGCCCTTGTCGCCCACCCAGGACGCCTTGCCCACGGGATAGCGGCAGCCGCCCTCGCGAGAGGCCAGACCCGCGGGGATGCAGTCGCGGTAGAGCATGCCGGCACGCAGGCCGCTCATGGGGCTGTTGGCGGCCTCGGTGGTCCACCAGAGGAAGTAGTGCTCGCGCATCTTCTCCGCGAAGTAGTCCTCCTGCTTGAGGAAGGCATCGTAAAGCTGCTGGATGGAGGTGAAGGTCCTTGGGTCGCCGGTGTGCAGGCCGATCTGCTTGCCGGTGCGCGGGTCGAAGCCGTCATGCAGGGTGACCTCCATGACTTTGGCCTGGACCAGGTTGAACGCTCCGGCCATGTGCTCGGCGCACTCCATGTGATAACCCAGGCAGCCGCTGGCGTTCCAGTTGCAGGCGTCCTCTATCGGGACGTCCCGGTCGAGGTAGCGCCGGGTGCCGAGCTCGTCGTTGAGGAACGCGGGGTTGCCGCCCCCGAACTCCCGGTTGCACTTGAGGGCGTGGATGATGAAGTTCTCGTCCTGGGTCTCGTGGTAGCGGATGTACACCGCCGGCTCGGAGAGATGGATCTGAGCCATGACCTCGAGGACGATCCAGGAGAGCTCGTTGGTGAGATCCAGGCCATCTTTGTCGCGGCCGCACAGAGTGACGTTGGGCAGCTGGCTCCCCGGGGCTGCGCGGTGCTCGCGCTTGATGGTCACCAGGTTCTCGACCTCGCGGATCTTGAGCCACATGGCGCCGACGAGTTCGGCCGCCTGCGCGCGGGTGAGTTTGCCGCTCTCGATATCCGCCTTGTAGTAGGGATACCAGAACTGGTCGATCCTCCCGACCGGCACTTCTGCCCGGTCGGAGCTTTCTTTCCACGCGGAGAGGTGCATGAACCGCACCGACTGGACGGCCTCCCAGAAATCGCGCGGAGGCTCGGCGGGGACCCGCTCGCAGACGTCGGCGATCTTCAGGAGTTCGGCTTTGCGAACGGGGTCGGACATCTTCTCAGCCATCTCCCGGGCCAGAGCGGCATGCCGCTTGGCAAAGGTGATAAGGGCCTCGAACATGATGACGATGGACTTCAGCAGGTACCACTTACGCAGCGCGTTGGTGCCCGCCCGGTCCTCCATGGCCCCTTCGGCCTTCATCTTCGCCATCTCGGCTTTCGCCAGACCGATGACGTGGTTGAAGCCGTTG
>JADGPI010000216.1 GCA_017882525.1 Thermoleophilia bacterium | reverse complement strand
TGCACGCCGTTGGTGACGTGGCTCACAGGCACCTCCCGCAGCGGCCATCGCGGGAACAAAGGCAGGAACAGGCGGCGGCTCACCTCGCCGTGCAGCCGGCTCACGCCGTTCACGGCTCCACTACCCCGGATGGCGAGATACGCCATGTTGAATGGTTCCGCGGGATCGGCGAGGAGCGACGGTGAGCCCGAAGCTAGATCCACCGGCTTTCGCCCGAGAGACAAGAGATTCTGCATCCCGATGCCGAGCTTCTCTGCGTAACTGCTCAGGTACGTGGCCATGAGCGACGGGGGGAAACGGTCGAAGCCGGCTTCGACCGGCGTGTGGGTGGTAAAAAGGTTCCCGGCTCTGGTGGCGGTGAGCGCCACCTCGAAAGGTACCGCGTTGTCCTCCATGAAGTCATGCGCGCGTTCCAGGACGGCCAGAGCGGCGTGTCCCTCGTTGAGGTGGCAGATCTCCGGCGAGATGCCCAGAGCCCGGAGCACCCTCCAGCCCGCGATACCCAGCACCATCTCTTGTTGCAGGCGCATCTCCGGGCTGCCCCCGTAGAGCTCGCTGGCAATGCCGCGATCGGCCGGGCTGTTAGTGGGGTCGTTGGTGTCCAGCAGGTACAGCTTCACTCGTCCCGCCTGCACCTGCCAGACCCTGAGGCGGACCATGCGCCGCGGAAGCTGCAGTGTGACGCTCAACCACTCACCTTCGTCGTCGCGCACCGGCAGGAGGGGGAGCTGGCCCGGATCGTTGAACGGGTAGAACTCGATCTGCTCGCCGTGCGAGTCGAGTGCCTGGCGAAAATAGCCCTGCTGATACAGTAGACCGACGCCCACGACCGGCAGGCCGAGGTCGCTGGATGCTTTGAGGAAGTCACCGGCGAGGATACCCAGCCCGCCGCTATAGATCGGCAGCGCCTCGCTCAGCCCGAACTCCATGCTGAAATACGCGACGGGTCCGAGGGCCGAAGTCCCTTTGGCGGCGACGGGATGCGATTCCTGGAACCAGGTTCTTGCCTCGAGAGCCTTGCGCCGCTCGGTGAGATGGTGGTGCACGAGCTTACGGAAAGCCGGATCGCGCGCGAACTCCTCGAGCCTGGTCTGGGAGATCGTCTGCAAGAGGAGCCAGGGGTTGTGGGTGATGTCCCAGAGATCGGGGTCCAGCTTCTCCCACACCTCGTCGCCGAAATGGCTCCACGACCAACGCATGTCGAGAGCCAAGTCGACCAGACCCTTTAGAGAGTCCGGCACGGTGGGCATCGCATAGCGGGGTTGCGGGCTCATGCGTCGAGCTCTCGTACCTCGATCTGTGCGATGAGTCTCTCCACATCCGCGGGATCGAACAATCGCGTTCCCGGTTGTTCCGCGGTGGCGCTTCCGCACGCCAGCCCGAGGCGCAACGCTTCGATCGGCGGCACGTGGCGCGCGAAGGCCGAGGTCAGTCCGGCCACCATCGCATCTCCGCATCCCACGGTGCAACGCACGACGACCGGTGGCGCCGCGGCGTAATAAGTGTTGTCGGGACCGGCCAACAAAGCTCCTTCTTCTCCCAAAGAGACGCACACGAAGCGGACTCCACGCGACTGTACCGCACGTGCCTCCAGGGCCACCTTGGCCAGAGTAGGCAAGGGCTTGCCGACCAACGTCGCGAACTCGCTCCGGTTGGGCTTGATCAAGAACGGCTTGCGTTCGATGGCGTGCGCGAGCAACGGTCCTTTCGCGTCCACCACGGCTTCTGCCGCGCGCTCGCGCATGCGATCCACCAGATTGCCATAGATGGTGTCGGGCACGCCGCCACCTACCGACCCGGTGAGGACCCCGAAACAACCTTCGCATCCGCCGAGGAAAGCGCTGATCACTTGCTCGAGGGCGGACGGGCTCACCGACGGACCGATGCCGTCGATCTCATACTGTACTTTCTGGTCTTTATCGATAAGGGTGCAGTTGACGCGGGTCTCTCCACGGATGGACACGAAATGGGGCGCGTCCAGCTCGCGGCTTGCCAATCGCTGGAGTACCGTGCCTATCTCGCCGGCGACGATCAGGCAGGTGAGGGCGGGAGTCTTCAACAGACGGAGGGCGCGTCCCACGTTCACCCCGGTGCCGCCCGGGTCGAATCGTGTGTTGGTCGACGCCACTTTCTCTCCTGGGATGAGGTGGTCCACTTCATAGCTCACGTCGAGAGTCGGGTTGAGCGCCAGGACTGCAGCGCTACTGGGCGGTGCCATCCTCGGCCATGCCATCCTCACGCCGTGTTCTCCTTACGTCGCCTTTCGTCCCAGGGAGGGTAAGCTTGTAGTTGCCGATGGTCAGTCATCCGAAACATATAGGGATCGTTGCGGGGCCGCTGCTCGAATTGGCCCAGCTCTATGGGGTGGAGACGTTCTACCGCGATTCGCGTGGGTGGTGGCAAGATGCGTCGCCCGACGTCGTTAGCCGGGTGTTGCGGGCTCTGGGAGCCTCCCTCGACGTACCAACTGAGGCAGCGATCGAGCGGGCGATCCTCCTGCGCCGAGTGGAGATCTGGCAGCGCGTCCTCGAGCCGGTGACGGTGGCCTGGGACGGCGCATATCCCCCAATATCGCTACGGCTTCCGGAGGGGTCCTCCGGCCGTGTT
>JADGPI010000215.1 GCA_017882525.1 Thermoleophilia bacterium | reverse complement strand
CTGGGCATGCGATTGGTCTACGACGTTGCCCACAACATCGCCAAGCTGGAAGACCACGTGGTTGACGGCAAGACCGTCAAGGCCTGCGTCCACCGCAAAGGTGCAACGCGGGCGTTCGGCCCTGGGGAGGCAGAAGTCCCGCAAGACTACCGGGAAGTCGGCCAACCGGTGTTGGTGCCCGGGGACATGGGCCGGGCGTCCTTCGTCTGCAAGGGTACCGCCGAGGCCATGAACCAGACGTTCGGTTCAACGTGCCACGGCGCCGGTCGCGTCATGAGCCGTTCGCAGGCGCTCAAACGCGCGAAGGGGCGGGCCATCGACCGGGAACTACTGGCCGCGGGCGTCCTCGTCCGTTCCCAAGGCCGGAGGACTCTGGACGAAGAGATGCCTGAAGCTTACAAGGATGTGGAAAGAGTGGTGTCGGTGATGGACCGCGCCGGCATTTCGCCGCGGGTAGCCCGGCTCAAGCCACTGGGCGTGGTGAAAGGCTGATACTCGGAGCCATGCTCCCGCTCACGCTCAGGGAAACCCCCGAAATGAGCCGCGCTCAGGCTTCGGGGGCCTTTTCTCCTCTTTCAAGCCGTTGGCTCGCCGCGTGGACAGCCTTGACGGCCTCTTCCTTGACCTGGGAAGCCTGGGAGCGAACCTGCGACGCCTGAGTGGCCCCGGCTTTGATCACGGCTTGGGCCGCCGCGCCCACCTGGTCCTTGACCATCCGGCCCTTGTCGCCCAGCAAGTCCATCACCGAGAAACTCAGCTTGAACTCTAGGCCATCACCACGTTTGTAGTGCGTGAGGCGCTGGATGACCCGAAGCACCGCGCTCCACGCCAGATGACGCGGATAACGAAAACGCCAGGGAGAATACGTCCGACGACGAGGCCTCGGCCCGATGACCGCCGCACCTGAACCGCTGCTTTGTACGGGAATCCCGCTATTTGTAAGTATATTCATTGTGCCTCCATGATACAGCAGCGATTGGACGCTGCAAAGGCGCCCCTTGCGACGAGCCGAGCTGAAAGCAGTACCAAGACAACCATGCGGCCCCGTCAGTGGTGCCGCGTCACTCGGAAACGGTGGATGCTGTAGGTGTCGCGATCGGGGTCGATGCCGCCCTTGCGGCACGTCGTCCGGAGCTGGACTTCCGGGGTGTCGATGCCTTCTAGATCCGGAAGAAGCAATGCCTGCCGGCCGTCGGGCGTGCGCACGATGATGCCATAGACCTTCGGGTCCAGGTCCTCCAGACCCTTTGCGGGCTCGGGCGGCTCGAGAACGTCCACGGACACATCCAGATCGCCCAACTCAGCCGCGGTCAATGGAGGAAATCGCGGATCCTGGGTGGCCGCGCTGATGGCGTTCCCGACGACCTCGTCCTCAATGGTGGCTCTTGTAGGCAGGAACGTGCCTATGCACCCACGCAAGGAACCATCCCCAGAATGGAGGCAGACGAAGACGCCCGCTCTCTTCGGCTCCACACCGGGCAAGGGAGAGGCCTCCGCCACGGTCTGATCTCGCACGTAGCTCTCAATGGCGCCGCGAGCAAGGTTGACGAGGGGATCGGGAATCGCCGGCTCGCTCATCTTCCACCTCCCGAGTCACTCTTTCCCGGTCCGATCTTAACCTCGCCCACCAGGTACCCTACCCCAAACGGACCCTCGTAAGACAACAGATGGTTCTGAGTAATGCGTCCCGATGCCTCCAGCGCCTGCACTATCCCTGCCAGCACCGCCAGAGACCGATACCCACACTCGCCCGCGGCACGCACCATGCCTCCATCGAGGGATAGCATGCCCTTCCAATCTCCGCGTGCGAACGTGTCCGCGATCGCACCGTCGAACTCCGCGCCGCGGGGGTCGTGGCCCGCTGGAGCACCGGGGATGAGCCGGTGACTCAGGTCACCGCTGGCTATGTAAAGGATTCGAGACGGGCTTTCCTCCATCGCATACGCCAGAGCTCGCCCAAACCGCACATGCGTCTCCAGATCGAGGTACGAGAAGCTCAAGACCAGCAAACGCCAGGGGCGCTTGAGTCCTTGGGTCGCATAGAAGAGTGGCACCATGGCGCCGTGGTCCAGCTCCACCGTCTCGGCCCGGGTCTCGAACAGCGTCACCGGCACGCCTTCGACGGAAGCTTTCTCCACGATCGCTTGAGCCAGATCACGATCCACCGGCGCCGCCAATCGCACGAGGGGTGCGCGGAAGGCGGCGAAGGATCCCCGATAGTCCGAGCCCACTGAGATACCCATCTCACCACGGGCAAGAGGCGCATGTGGTGACATGACCACTATGGAATCCGGATCGAGCCCGGCCGCGACCTCCCCGAGGAGGCGCATGGCTTCAACCGTCGCTTCCACTCTGGCGAGCTCCCGCCCGCCCACCTCGGGCACGATTATCGGTGGATGCGGAGTGACAAAACAGCCGACGAGGGACATGGTGACACCTCTGTTTTAGTCGACGACGCCCGCGATCTTCTCTTCACAATATCGGCACCGCCCGGCTGTCAATTGAACGTCGCCGACGGAAAAGCCCTGACGAGCGATCACGGTCTTGCCGCACTCGGGACAATCGGTCGACTCTGACGAATGGCCGGGGATGTTGCCTCCGTAGACATATCGCAGACCTTCTTCCCGCCCGATCCGGATCGCCCGCTCGACCGAGGCCAAAGGCGTGGGCGGAACATCCAGCAGGTGATATGTGGGATGGAACCGCGACACGTGCCAGGGGATGTCGGGCGAGAGCGAAGCCAGGAAACCAGCGAGACCATGCAGTTCGCTTTCCCCGTCGTTGCGCCCGGGGATGAGAAGGGTCGTCACCTCCACCCAGATCCCTGTCTCCCACATCCGCCGGATGGAGTCCAGCACGGGTTTGAGCCTCGCGCCGACGAGCTTTCTATAGAAGTCGTCGGTGAACGCCTTGAGGTCGACGTTGGCGGCGTGCAGGTGGCCGTCGATATCTCGAAGGGCCTGGGCGGTCATATAGCCGTTGGTGACGAACACGTTCTTGAGTCCCGAAGCCGATCCGAGGCGGGCGCAATCGCGGGCATATTCGAAGAAGATCGTGGGCTCTGTGTAGGTATACGAGATGCTGCGACAATCCGCCAGCACGGCGGCTGAGACGACTTCTTGCGGCGACATGGGCCGGCCGACAACCCGACCCTGGTCACGCGGCATCTGGCTGATGTCGGCGTTCTGACAGAAGCTACAGCTGAAGTTGCAGCCCACCGTCGCCAAGGAGTAGGTGAGAGAGCCGGGCAAGAAGTGGAAGAGCGGCTTCTTCTCGATCGGGTCGACCGCGGTGGAGACAGGACATCCGTACACCAGCGTATAGAGCACGCCGTCGCGGTTCTGGCGCACCCCGCAGACGCCGAGACCGCCGGGATCGATAAGGCAGTGGTGGGCGCAAAGGAAACAATGCACGCGCTGACCACCTCGCCATTCCTCCCAGAGCTCTGCCCGGACGATGTGGTCGGGCTGCCCGCCGCTCGCGGTCATGGCCCGAGGAGCTTTCGCCGGATCCGAGTGGGAGGAGACATGGCCTGGAACCACCAGTTGCGAGCATACTGCCACCGGTCAAGGACATGCTCGACGTGGCCGGAGCGAAGTAGCGGAAGGAGCGTATCTCTTTCGGGAAGCTCGTCCACCACGACGAACGCCCGTCCGACCTCGACGGCACGGTGCGCATCGCTGCCCGCGCTGGCCGGCTTGCCGTGCCGCCGGGCAAGCTCCAGCGCTCGATCGTTGTGTCTCGGGACCAGAGAGCGCCCGTTGACCACTTCTATCATGTCTACGGCGGCAGCGGCCGACTCCCGTGCACCGCTCGCTATCGCGCCCCTGCGGACCGGGTCACACGGGTGCGGCAGACACACCAGTCCGCCCTGAGCGCGGATGCGGGCGAGCGCTTCCGAGACGGTCAGGCCTCGAGGGACGTCGTGAGTCATGTACAGACCGATGACTTCGCCGGCCGTCGTGCCAAGCTCGATACCGGGTATGACGCGAGGCAGGCTTGGGTCTAAAGACGCAAGCCGGACGCATTCGAGGGCACCCTCGATGGAGTTGTGATCCGTGACCGCAAGGCATGCGACCCCGCGGGCCTTCGCCTCTTCCAGGAGCGCGGCCGGCGTGAGCAGGCCATCCGCGGAGAAAACGGTGTGATTATGTAGGTCCAGCCACAGGCCGGAAGCGGACACGGCTACACGTCCGGAAAAGAACCACTGATCCGTCGCCGGCGCCGGTCTCGAAGGACTCTCTTGCCCCCGCCGTCCGTGCCGGTGCGGCGGTCGGTCGCACGCCTATCGACGATGACCTCGACCCCTTCGACGCCGTCGAAACGCTTGCGGAATTCGTCGTAGTACTTGTCCGCCAACTCACGGGGAATCACGTAGTAGATCACTAGGCTCCACCTCCCATTCTTCGTCAAGTTCTATGATAGTGTCTGGTTCTCCTATGTCCAAGAGTCAGAAGGTGTCGCATTAGCCTATGACCGACCCCCCTGAGCAAAGCGCAGCCGGTCCACTGCTTAAGAATCGGTACCAGTTAGGCCGAGTCTTGGGCAGAGGCGGCATGTGCATCGTTTACCAGGCCTGGGACACGCGTTTGCAGCGGTACGTCGCCGTCAAACGCCTTGAGCCGCCCCTGAACGAGGATCCGCGCACCCGTGCGCGGTTCGACCGCGAAGGCCGTGCTCTAGCGCAACTATCCCATCCTAACCTCGTCACTCTCATCGACAGAGGCACGACCGAAGATGAAGAGTATCTCGTCTTCGAGTACGTCGAAGGACGTTCGCTCAAGGATCTCTGCCGGGAAGGACCGCTGTCGGCCGCCGAGGCCGGAGGCATCGCGGGACAGATCGCGGAAGGACTGGCGGTGGCCCACCTGGCCGGCATAGTGCACCGGGACGTCAAGCCGCAGAATGTCCTCATCGACAGAGAAGGGCACGCGAAGGTCGGCGACTTCGGCATCGCCACGGGACCCGACTGGACCCGGGTAACACGCGCCGGCTCCATCATCGGAAGTGCCCGGTATATGTCACCCGAGCAAGTGCGGAGCAAACCGGTAGATGGGCGCTCGGACGTGTATTCGCTGGGCGTGGTCCTCTACGAGATGCTGGCCGGCCACCCGCCTTTCGACGGCATCAACATGCCTGAGATCGCGCGGCAGCACCTCACGGCCGCCCCGCAGCCCCTCTCCGAAGTACGCGACGACCTTCCACCGGGGCTGGACCGAGTCGTCGCACGGTGTCTGGAGAAGCTCCCCGAGGACCGCTTCTCGTCGATGGACGAGCTGCTCGGTGCCCTGGTGGGGCTCGGTCTCTACCTCCCTGAGCGGGTCGCCGAGATCTCGCACGGTCACCGGCGGCTGCTGCGGAGGCGCGAGGACGAGCCAATCGTCGGGGACCTAGGGGGCGGTGACACGGCAGCCGGAGAAGCGGCGGCTCGCGTCCGGTCTCGCGCCCGCAAGAAGCGCCTGACTCGCGGGCGGACGGCCATAGCGGCCGCGACGGTCGTGGTCGTCGCCCTCGCGATCGTGCTCGCGGTCACGCTTCCGGGCAAGGGAGCGCCACTGCTCATGGGCAAGACTCTCGATCAGGCCCAACAGATCGCGAAGAGCTCTGGGTTCCAGGTGGAAGTGGGCACACAGGTCCCCTCGTTCGACAACGTGGGAAAGGTCATCAATCAGACTCCAGCCGCCGGCAAGAAGCCGGACGACGGGATTATCCGGTTGACCGTCACCCGCGACCCTGTCGCCGTCAAAGTCACCAAACTGCAAGATGTCGACCCGCAAGGGGACGCCCAGGAGAACCACGCCATGCTGCCCAAACTCATCGACGGTAACGACAGCACCGGATGGGCCACCGAGTACTACCGGTCGGCGAACTTCGGCAACCTTGGCAAGACAGGGGTGGGCATCGATTTCACGCTGGACACCCCGGCGACGATCGTCGAAGTGGTCTCACCGGTGGAAGGTTGGAAAGGCGAGTTGCTGTCCAAGACATCGTCGGGGGTGGGAGCTGAGCTGGCGCCGCTCGACGGGGTCGCCGACCAGCGCATCACGCTTAAACAGCCGATCAGCGCCGGCCGGATCTGGATAACCCAGCTCGTGGAGTTGAAGACGAACCGTTATGGGGTGCAACTGGGCGAGCTGCGGTTCTATCGCTGATCTCCCTCGTCGCCGGCACGGCCAGGGTGCGACGCTCGCCGCAAGGCGACCGCGACGCGATGCTCGCAACAAGCCGACCACTCACCAGAGGGCGAAGCGCGCGACCCCGATCACGTAGAGACCCGCGATCACAAGCGCGGTCACGAAGACCACAGCGCAGAGAAAGATCGCGTCCCTGCGGCCCACCGTCATCCGTCGCCGATACGTGCGGCTGGGAAGCGCGCCGAAAGCCCTCGCATCCATCGCTATTGCCACTCTGCCCGCCTTGCGCACGCCGCCAGCCAGCAAGGGGATCGCGTACCGCCTCACCCGCGACCACCAGTGGACGAGTCCCCGGATGTCCTGAACTCCACGGACGCGCTGGGCCGCCCGGATAGTCTGGAGATCGGACTGGAAGGCCGGCAGCATCCGGTACCCCACCATCGTCCCAAAAGCCACCCGGAAGTTGACGTGGAGCTGATGGACAAGGCTGAGCATGAGGTCCTGAGGCTCCGTGGTCTTGACGAAGACCAGGGACAAAAGCGCGAAGCAGAGTAGCCGCAGCCAAAGAGATCCCGCGGCACTCAATGCCACTCCGGTGATCTTGAGCGGTCCGAGGTAGGCGAGCGCCTCTGCCGCCGCGTTGCCCTTGTTGAAGAGGACGTTGCCGAGAAGGATCGGCACACCCGCCGCCACGAAGATGACAAGCGGTCGCAGTTGCGAGCCCAGGCTGAGTCCCCCGGCCATGCACCCGGCCGCGAGGATCACCATGAAGAGCACCGCGGGCGTCGCGGGATCGAAGACAAAAGTCAACGCAAGAGCCATGAGCACCAGGGCGAGCAGCTTGACGCACGGATTCACCCGCCCGAGCGGGCTGCGCGCCCCAGGGACCTCACCCGCGCCCCAGATCCCCGTCATGCCCTTGCGCGCCATTGCGTCACTTCCGTGGCGTGTCGGGCTCGGGCGCATCTCCGGCCGCCGCCGCGAAGGTGGCAAGGGTGTTCAGCCCAGCCGGCACACCATGATCTCTATGCAGGCGCGCCGCCACTCGGCCAAGAGCCGGCAGCGCCAGTCCCGAACGAGTCATTAGATCCATGTCCGCGAAGAATCCCGTTGGTGGCCCTGCGAACAGAACACGTCCGGCTCCCAGCGCCACGAGCGAGTCCGCGTATTCTGAGACCAAACGCATGTCGTGAGTGACCATGATCACCGTGCGTCCCTCCATCTGCAACTCCGCCATCATGGCCATCAACCGGGCCGCCTGCAGCTCGTCTTGACCTAGCGTGGGCTCGTCGAGGATGAGGATGTCCTGCCCGCGGACCAGCATGGCGGCGACGCTCAGCCGGCGCTTCTGGCCCTGACTCAGGGAAAAGGGGTTTGCCTCCGCCAAGCGCAAGAGGCCGAGACGCTCCAGCCACACGTCAATGCTGGCCCGTTGCTCGGGGGTGAGCTTTCCCGCTTTCCTGCGGCCGGCGCGCGGAGCCAGGCTGAAAGCCAGCTCGCCCCAGACGGTGTCGGTGACGAACTGATGCTCTGGGTTCTGAAAGACATGGCCCACGCGACTGCTGAGCGACCAGGCTGACAGTCTTGCGATATCTTCCCCGTCGAGGAAGACCGAGCCGGGCGGTGCGGTGAGAACTCCGGACATCAACGAAGCAAGTGTGGTCTTCCCCGCGCCGTTGGCACCCACCAGCGCGAGAAAGCTCCCCCTTGCGATCTCCAGGGATACATCGGTGAGGGCCGCGTGGCCGTCCGGGTACCGGAAGCTCAGGCCGTCGGTCCGTATGGTCACGTCAGCGGGCGACCACGTCGGCGCCCGCCTGCAGGCGACGGGCGCACCGTGGCGGCGAAGATGCTCGAGCAGCCCAGGGGTCTCGACCAGGGCGGACACGGTGCTTTCGACATCGAGCGGGCGCCCGAGCACAGGCCAACCCATTTGTCGGAGGATCCCCACCAGCTCCGTGGTCTGGGGCTTCCAGACACCCACCTCGTCCAGCTCGGCCGCTCGCTCGTAGAACGCGGTGGCCGGGTCTCCTCGGAAGATCTGATGTCCGTCCGGGCCCAGCACCAGCACGCTGTTCACCCAGTCGATGATCTCGTCCAGCTTGTGTTCGATGATGAGGATAGTGTGGCTACGAGCCTGAGCCAACGCCCTGAGCGCGGCGAAGAGCTCCGCGGTCGCCCCGGGGTCAAGATTCGCCGATGGCTCGTCCAGGACAAGGATGCGAGGGCCCATGGCGAGGACGGCCGCCAGGGCGACCCGTTGTTTCTCCCCGCCGGACAGACTCGACAGCCTCCGCGCGCGAAAGCCTCGAAGCCCTACCAGCGTGAGCGCTCCGTCGATCGCCGGCTCGATCTTCGCCACCGGCCATTGGAGGTTCTCCAAGCCGAATGCGACCTCGTCCTCTACCGTGAGCGTGCAGAACTGCGACTCAGGATCTTGGAACACCAGCCCCGTCTCTTGCGTAAGCAGATGGACCGGTACGTTGCCGGCCACCAATCCCGCGACCACCACCTCTCCGGAGTAGTCGCCTTCCATGAGGTGGGGGATGATCCCATCCAGGCACAGGGTGAGCGTGCTCTTGCCGGAACCGCTCGGTCCGAGCACGAGGACCGTCTCCCCGGCACGGATGTCGAAGGTGAGGTCCTGAAGAGCCGGCAGCAGCCGGGTGGAATACCGGAAGCTCAGCCCCGCGACGGAGACCGTTGGTGCATGCGCCGGCGTTCTAGACCCTCTTGACCCGCCCGCGGGATATCGCCAGGCCGCTCAGGACTCCCGTGCGGGCCAAGGCCTCACCGAGAAGCTGCGAGAGCAGGGCTCCGAGGGCCAGCGCGCTGACCAATGCGACGACCATCCCCAGCCCGACCAACCTCCACGAGTATTGCTGATAATACGTATATACGAAGGTATCCAGGATGAACCCGAGGAACTGGGCTCCGAGAGCCGCGAGGTAGAGATGAACGCCGCTGAACTTCTTCCAGCGAAACCCCGCGAAGACAAGTTCCGCCCCCACGCCTTGCACCAGCCCGCTGACCATCACCAGAACCCCCCATTGCTGTCCGAGAGCCATGCTCACGAAAGCGGCGACGAGTTCCCCCAAGAGCGCGGCGCCGGGCCTCTGCACCACGAAAGGCACCAGCAGTCCCCCTACCATCCAGACCCCGTTGATGCCGTACGAGAATGGGAACGGTATCAACCCGAAGAAACTGGTGTAGGCGAGGTCCCAGCCCCAGAAGATCACTCCCACCACGACCGCGAGCACCGACGCGACCACGATGTCGCGTGTGGACCAGTCGGCGAACATGTCGCGAAACGGGAGCAGCCTGCGTAGTGTCCCCGCGACGGCACGGCCGACGAGCGCGCGAGTAGGCAACAGACTTCGGACACGACCGGCGAGGGTTCGCGGACCGGTCGGTTCCACTGGATCGTTCACGGGTCGCATGCGGTGCTAGCTCCTTTCGCCGGCGAGGTCCGCACCCGCGGGGCCAGCCCCTACGACGCCGCACTGGATCTGCTTCACAAGCTCGTCGGTAGGCATGCCTGCTGTCATGGTGGCGACGAGGACTGCTGGACCGTGGGCCTGAACGGCCTGGAAGGCCGCTCTGAGGGCCGCGAAAACGTCGGCCTCCCCCCCGTGGAAGAGCGTGCTCAGGTTCCCCACTTTCACGGCCACTCCTTCGTGGGCCACCGCTGCTATCGCCGCCTGCACCGGAGTGTCGATATCGGCTTGACAGAGGGGATAGACCGAGAACTGGCAGGCTACGACACTCCCATCCATATAACCGGGAACGTCCGCCCGGGTCGGCGAAGGATCCTTCTCTAGATCGTCATCCGGCATGGTGACCTACCTCTCTCGGTAACGGATGATGAGGAGAGTCCCCTCCCCGTGGGTGACCCGTGCTTCGGGTCCCGTCATGACATTGCTGATGCCACGAGTGGCCGCCTGCGCCAGCGTCTCCCCTGCGAGTGGGTACGCGAGGCCTGCGGTTCGCACGTGCATCACTGAGGGAGTCAAGGGAAGAAGGGACACGATGTCGCCGACCCGACCAGTGAAAGCCACGTCCCCGCGGGCCAAGAAGGCCTCGTGACGGCCATCCAACAAGCGTACCTGCACTCGGCCGAGCCAGTCCGCGGCCAGCAGGAAGAAGTTCCCCAGCATGTGGTCCAGCCGAGGGCCGCCCAACGCCCCGTACATGTCCACCCAGTCTGCCCCCCGGCCGACGGCCAGCCGCAAGGCCGCCTCCGCATCCGTTTCGTCCTTGGCGGTGGGCAGTGAGATCGTCTCGACGCCCTGCTCTTCGAAGGCGCGTTGCACGGGCGCGCTTATCGAGTCCATGTCTCCGATCAGCACATGAGGCTTTAGACCGAGCCGCTCGAGCACGTCGGCCCCGCTGTCGACGGCGATGAGCAGGTCTGCTTGGGCCAAGGTCACGGCGTCAGGAACCACATCGAGGCAAGACCCGGCTACTATGATCGCGCGCAACGCTCCCTCCCTTACAAACGGGGGAGGCGCGAAACAATGGAGAAAGAAGGCCGGCCTGGCCTGGACTCAGGCACCGTGCCGGAACTACTCACCGTTACTTCCCTTCGCTGGCATTACCCAGATCAGGTTCGCAGGGTCTGTGGCATCGCCACACTCTCAGCTAAGCGCTCCCCTAGCAAGGCATATTGAATGCTTCGGTATCATAATATCATCTGTATCTCGGACCCGGGCTCGCCGGCAGCCGTATCGGGGGTCCAAAAGTCTAAAGACCAGCATATTAACCCATTCTCACGCTGCGGAGCCCACCTGTAATACTTGTATTACTGTATACTCTCGGCTGCCGATTGTTCCGGCGCACTCACGCCGAGCCGACGCGTTCCTGGAGGTTCGGGTCCCGTTGGACGGCTACGTCGAGCGGTGGCAGTGGCCTTCGTGTCCGGCGCCCGTTCCGGAGCTGGGCAGATCCCAGATCGCGAGTGCATCGGAGTTCGTCCTGAATCGAGGCGCGCACGTGTATTCACCAGCCGTTGGACGGCTGTTCGCAGGGTCGGGGGAACCCTGGGGGGTCCGCCCCCGGGCTGATTGGCGTACCATTTTGTCCCATGCTTGTCTGAGAAGCGGAAACATGAGGCCGTCTGCAGCACACTCGGTCCAAACCGGGAGTATCATGCCGACCGACCTTGAGACCGTGCCGCCCGGACGGAGACGACTTGTCGGTTCTATCCAGGCTATGCCTGCGGGGTCCGCATCGAAGTGTCTACACCAGCCCACCGAGGGCTCCGCCTTGGCCCAACGCCGCATCCGGCGGCGCCGAGAGGAGTGATCATGGCTACTATGAGCGACACCGAGAACGCCGTGGAGGCCCAGCAAAGCCTCACCGAGATCCGCTGGCATGCCCGCGGCGGGCAAGGGGCCGTGACGGCCGCGAAGATGGTCGCCGAGTTGGCACTGGGCCAGGGCAAGTACTTCCAGGCTTTCCCCGAGTACGGGCCAGAACGCTCGGGTGCGCCGATCGTGGCCTTCACCCGCGTCAGCGATCAGCCCATCCAGGTCTATGCGGGCGTGGAGCACCCACAGATCGTGGTCGTGCTCGACGCTTCACTGCTCCGCGTCATAGATGTCACCAAGGGCGCTCCCGCCAATGTGATCATTCTGGTGAACAGCGAGACGCCACCGGCCGAACTCCGCAAGCATTTCGGCCTCAAGAACGGCCGCTTGTTCACTATCGCCGCCACCCGCATCGCCACCGAGACGATCGGGCGCCCGATCCCCAACACACCCATGATAGGCGCACTCACACGCGTCACCGGGCTTTTCCCGGTCGAGAAAGTCGTGGAGTTCTTGCGAGCGGATTTCGGTAAGAAGTTCCCTCCCAAAGTGGTCGAGGGGAATATCACAGCCATCACTCGCAGCTACGAGGAGGTCCAGGGCGAATGACCGTGGACAAGAATGCAGAGGCCCGAGCGGAATCGTGCGCCGGGCCCGCGTGGGACATCAGCGATATCGATGAATGGGGGCCTGACAAGCACGAGTTGGGCGCCACCATCCCCGAAGCGGGGAACTCCGTATACAACGAGACCGGCAGCTGGCGGTCCATGGTGCCGTGCATCGATACGGACACCTGCGACGGCTGCATGCTGTGCTACTTCTACTGCCCCGATGCCTCGATCATCATTGAGGACGGAAAGGCAGTGGGGGTGGACCTCGACCACTGCAAAGGCTGCGGCATCTGCGCTAAGGAATGCCCGGCGGATGCCATCGCGATGAACATAGAAAAGAAGGAGTGAGAGGGTGACCTCCCAGGACGTCAACACGATCGCCGTCACCGGTAATGAAGCGGTGGCGGAAGCAATGCGTCAGATCAACCCGGACGTGGTGTG
>JADGPI010000214.1 GCA_017882525.1 Thermoleophilia bacterium | reverse complement strand
TGTGGCGCAAGGCCATGGAGATCTGGATCCCCGAGCTTCCGGATATTCCGTTGGTGCACAACTTCCACCGGTTGCCCATGAACACGACCTACTGGACGAATTACCCCACGGAGCAGAACCCCTATGTCAACGGCGCCCTGCAGCACTTGACCTTTGCCATGGTGCTCTGGAACGTGCAGCCCACCCAGTAAGCAGCTGAGGTGCGTCGGGTCGCAGAAATGCTGTGCATTGGGGGCTCACCACCCTGAGCGGTTCTGCGCCACACCCAGAGAGCCAGTGAGGTGCCAGTCGACCTCCGGCTGCTTGACGCTCGCCTCGGGGGGGCTGGGTCTGAGTCCGCGCGGGAGGAGGATGCTGTGAAAATCACCGAGGTGAAGACGTTCGTGGTAGGCAACCCCTGGAAGAATTGGGTCTTTGCCAAGATCCACACGGACGAGGGGCTCACCGGGATAGGAGAGGCGACAGGAGGGCTCAGCGCCAAGCCGAACGAGGTCGCGATACACGAGATCGCGCGCCTCGCCCTCGGCGAGGACCCCCTCCAGCCGGAGCGCCTCTGGCAGCGAATGTACAAGGGAATGTTCCTCCGGGCCGACGTGGCCATGAATGCCATCGAGATTGCCTGCTGGGACATCCTGGGGAAGAGCCTGAACTGCCCCGTGTGGCAGTTGCTGGGGGGGAAGCAGCGCCCGAAGCTCCGGGTGTACGCCAACGGCTGGTACCAGGGACCGCGCGATCCGGGCTTCTTCGCCGAGGCGGCGGCCGCGGCCACGGCCATGGGGTACACGGCGCTCAAGTTCGATCCGTTCGGCTCGGCGTATCGGTTCTTCGATGCGGTTGAGGAGAAGCGCTCCATCGCCATCGTGCGGGCGGTGCGGGACGCGGTCGGCGCCGAGGTGGATCTCTGCATCGAGGGGCACGACCGGTTCAGTGTCTCCACGGCCCTCCGCGTGGCCGAGCGGCTGGCGGAGTTCCGCCCCATGTGGTTCGAGACCCCGGTCATGTCCACGGACATCCCTGCCACAGTCGAAATGGCCCGGCGGAGCGCGGTGCCAGTGGCCACCGGCGAGCGATTCGACCGTCTGGCGCAGTTCCTGGAGCTGCTCGCCCCCCGCATCGTGGACATCGTCCAGCCGGAGACGCTGCGCATCGGCGGCATCTCCGGCGCGCGCAAAGCGGCGGCCATCGCCGAGTCGGCGGAAGCCTTCGTGGCGCTGCACCAGGCCCAGAGTCCCTTCAACACGGCCGTCAACGCCCACATCCACGCCAGCCTCCCCAATTTCCTCATCCAGGAGTGCTTCGACGACTTCCTGGTGTCCTGGGTGTGGGACGTGATGCGCGGCGTGCCGCGGGTGGTGAACGGCCACCTGGAGCCCTCGGACGCGCCCGGGATCGGCGTCGAGCTGGACGAGGCGGAGATCGCCAAGCATCCCTATGGGCAGAACAACTTCCTGCGCCTCTTCGAGGAAGGGTGGGAGCGTCGCGGACAGTAGCGTCGACGTTCACGTCAAGTCGCTTATCGTCGGCAATAATCCTGTCCAACCCTCTAACTTGCTGTTTGCATGGGTTGATATGGCGCCAAACGTCATCAGGTAGCGACAGTCAGGTCCTCGATGGCGAATGCCCATGCACGGCTGGGTCCTTCTGGGGACACCCTACCGTCGCTGCAACTCCAGGCTGCACAAGGGGCTGCCCGTGCCACTCGGGCTCGATTCCCCCGCGGAACCCACCGTGCGTGCAAGGAGCGCGGGGCGGATTCGACTTGTTCCTCGATCAAATCGCTACCACTGCCGCCACTCAATATTCTCGGTGCCATAACTCCCTGAGACCACAACGGCAATCGAAATGCCCGAGCGGAGGGCGACCGGTAGGGCCGACTTCCCGTTTTGGCTGCGGATGAAGGCAGGCCGCGACCCGGCAACATCGGGGTGGGCGACTCGGGCAGGCACGGTGCGGCCGACAGGTAGTTGCGTTGGCGGATTTGGGAGAGCTCATCATTGTACTGAACGAGTGTCGGCATAATCCGAGGTGATGGAACGATTTGTCCCAGTGCGCGCTATGGGTTTTCGGTAAGGACAGGTTCACATCCGCCAAGCCGCCTCTGTTGGCGGAGGTAACTGACTGGGGACCCGTTGAAAGAGCTTGACGCCAAGCTTTTCCACATGATACAACCCCAAATGTGCGATCTAAGATCTTAGATCGATAACAGACGGGCGAGACGAACATGTATAGCACGACCTTTCGCGGCATTCAGTTCCATCAGATCCCCACCGCATTTCGACCCGCAACTCCGCCACGCGTATTCCGCCATGGACGCCCCACCGGTTCCGAACGGGAGGCCAACCCTATTCTCGCGACGAGAGTATCTGATGATTAACGATCTTATCGCACTGGTCAGATAGCGCGTTCTGGAAGGGAGGCATCATGCAGAGGCTCCTCATCACCCTCACGGTCATCTGCGCAATTGGTCTCCTGGGCGAATCCTGTGCCTGGGCCGGATCTGGGACAATCCAACCGTCCTGCACGACCCCCAAGAAGGTTCAGGGCGTACTGACGTGCGCCGATCTGGCGAAAGCCGAGCGGGAAGGGAGTGTCGTTCTGTATTCCCCGGACATCGAGATGGGAACGGTTGCCATGCTGAACGCCTTCCACGCGGCATTCCCCAAGATTCAGACGAACTACGTGCGCCTCCAGACCGGCGCGCTGTATGCCAAGATCACTTCCGAGCGCGCGGCCGGGCACTACTTGGCGGATGCCATGATCATCGGAGATCAGCGCTTGACGATGGACTTCCTGAAGAAAGGGGGGTACGCGCAGTATGTGTCCCCTGAGAGTGCGGCCTACCAACCGGCCTTCATGTCCAGTCCGCCCGGCTATTTCACCTGGTATGCCCTCGTCATCGTGGCGATGACCTATAACCCCAAGGTGACGCCCGCGGCCGAAGCCCCGAAGACCTGGAAGGATGTCCTCAATCCGCGATGGAAAGACGGGGTCAGCGTCAAGTCCTTGCTGGCCGGCTCACAGCATCTCCAGTGGTTCGAACTGCGGCGGCTCTACGGGGACACCTTCTGGAAGGAATTTGCGGCCCTCAATCCTCGCGTCTTCGAATCTGTCGTACAGCAACTGGACCGTCTTACGGCGGGCGAGGACAAGCTGGCGTTCAACACCCAGTACTCAGGCTACCTGCTGTACAAGGCAAAAGGCTCACCCTTAGAAGTGATTTATCCACCGGAAGGGCTGATGACGCAGCCGGAAACGCTGGGCGTGGTCAGCAACGCGCCGCACCCCGAGGCGGCAAAGCTCCTCATCGACTGGCTCCTCGGGCGCCCGGGCCAGGAGTCCATGATGCAGGCTTTGTACATGAACTCGGCGCGCGCCGATGTGCCTGCCCCGCCGGGTGGCCGGCCGACGGGAGAACTCAAGCTCCTCTATCCGGCGAACTGGGATGAGGTCTTCGCCACAACAGGCGAGTTCCAACGGGTGTGGAACCGGCTGAGTGGGCTGCAATGACCGGTCCCTTGCGCGCTCGCATCGTGTGGAACACGGTCGCGAGAGCTCTGACTCCCCAAGGTCTTCTGACGCTGGGAGTCGTCCTACTCTTTGGCGCGCTGGTCCTTTATCCGTTTGTCTTTCTGGGGCAGGTCGCGCTGAACACCGGTGATCCGCAGGCGCGACCGCCCCAGGAGTACGGGCTCAGCAACTTCGCGGGACTCCTCCAGAACCCAAAGATCCTGGGCAATACGATCTACGTTGCCATCGTGGCGACGGTGTTGGCGATCGTGTTCGGTTTCGCGAACGCCTGGATTCTCTTTCGCACCTGTGTCCCCGGCCAGCGGGTGCTCGAGCAACTTATCGCGTTCCCGTATTATCTGACCCCGCTCGTCGGTGCCCTTGCGTGGAGTGTGCTGGCCTCTCCCCGCCGAGGCTTCCTGAATCAGCTCTGGTACGCTCTGGGCGGCGTACGGCCCCTCCTGAACATCAATACGCCCCTCGGGATCGCCTGGGTAATGGCCCTCTTCGAGGGTACGGTGGCCTTCGTCATGATCGCGGCGGCCATGAAATCGATGGACCCGTCCCTGGAGGAGGTCTCCCACGTCCTCGGTGCCGGCAAGCTGAGAACGCTTACGCGTGTGACGCTACCGATGGTGGCCCCCGCCATTTTGGGTACGGCGATCTTTGTCTTCGCCGAGTTGCTCGGCTCGTTCTCGGCGCCCCTGATCCTCGGCAGCCCCGCCCGATTTTACGTGGTGACGACCGCGATCTGGGAGTTAGCGATGCGATTCCCGCCAGATTACCCGCTGGCGGCCGCAATGGGCTTGTCGCTCTCCGTAGTAATGCTTGGCGCCATGTATTTCTACCGCCGAATCATCACCTCACGGAGCTATGTCACTATCACCGGGAAGGCCTTCCGGCCGCGGCGGATGGATATGGGCCGACTGACCTGGCCTCTCTTTGGCGTCGTGAGTGTCTACGTCCTGCTGGCCGCCGTTCTGCCGGTCGTGACGCTCCTTTGGGTGTCGTTTCAGCGGCTGGCGTCCCTCTCTCTGGGCGACGGTGTCTGGACGCTTGGCAACTACGCGACCGCACTCGGCATGGGCCCGATCCGGGCAGCCATCGGAAACAGCTTGGTGCTCGGGTTCGCGACCGCCACGCTCGGCACGTTCCTGATGGGCCTCCTCGCGTGGATCATCTATCGATCGCATTTGCCGGGGCGGGGCGTCGTGGAGTACGTGGTGATGTTTCCGGCTGCCGTGCCCCGGATGGTGCTGGCACTCGGAATGTTGTGGGCCTGGACGGTCTTCCCGATCCCAATTTATGGCACACTCTGGCTCCTCCTGCTCGCCTACCTGACGGTGTTCCTTCCCCTCGGTGTCCGAACCATCGCCAGCGTGATCCTGCAACTCGATCAGAGCGTCGAGGAGTGTGCGCGGGTGTGTGGCGCCTCCTGGTTCTACCAACTCCGGACGGTGACGGTGCCCTTGCTCCGGCCCGGACTGATTGCCGCATGGATGCTGCTCTTCATTGCGAGCGCTCGCGAGCTCGGCACATCGATCCTGTTGACCGGCCCCGATTCGAAGGTGATCGCGCCCGCCATAGTTGACGCCTGGTCATCCAGCGGCACCGAGATCACCGCCGCGATGGCCCTAATCCAGACCGCGCTCGTGGGGGTTGCGTGGTGCGTACTCTTGGGTGTCACCCGGCGGGTTGTGGGGTTCGGTACCGATTAGGAGCGGACGGCCGTGCAAGACGCAGATTGTGGTCACATTGAAGTCGAGGGGTTGTGCGTCCGGTACGGAGAGGTGACGGCCGTTCGGCAGGTGAGCTTCACGGTCCGCCGTGGCGAGCACCTCACCCTCCTTGGCCCTTCCGGCTGCGGCAAGTCCACGCTCCTCCGGGCGATCGCCGGGCTGGAGCGCCCGGCAGCCGGCGAAATCCGGATTGATGGTCAGCCCGTCTTCTCGTCGACACAAGGCATCAACGTCCCCACCGAGAAGCGGGGCCTGTCGATGGTGTTCCAGTCGTATGCCATCTGGCCCCACATGACCGTGTTTGACAATGTGGCCTACGGTCTCCGCGTGCGTCGGCTCGGCCGAACCCAGATTGAGGAGGCAGTGAGCTGGGCCCTGGAACTCGTGCGCCTGCGGGACTTCGCGGACCGGCGGGCGGCCAATCTTTCTGGCGGTCAACAGCAGCGCGTCGCCTTAGCGCGGAGCATCGCTTTTTCTCCGAAGGCGGTACTCTTTGATGAACCCTTGTCCAACCTTGATGCCAAACTGCGTGTCGAGATGCGCCTTGAGATCAAGGAGCTCCAGCGGACACTCGGGATCACGGCGATCTATGTCACGCACGATCAGGAGGAGGCGCTCGCGATTTCGGACCAGATCATCGTCATGAATGCCGGTGGCATCGAGCAGGTCGGAACGCCCAGCGAGATTTATGACCGGCCCCACACCGTGTTCACTGCGGATTTCGTCGGTTCCGCCAATCTGATTACGGGCCGGCTTCGAGCGGATCCGCATCCGGCCGGGCACATAGCCCTCGAGACGCCGAGTGGGAAGGTTGTGTACGGTGTGAGCGAGTCCAACACCACGCGCCCACATGCACCCGAGGGGACCTTTTCGGTGCGGACCATCTACCTCCAGCTCAGTCGCGAGAAGCCAAAGGCCGAGGTGAACACGTGGCTGGTGCGAATTACCCGCTCGGTCTTCCTGGGTGACGTTTTCCAGTACGTGATCGAGTGGGGCGGCGGCCAGCTTGTCGTGCGCCGCCTGGCGACCGAGCGGTTTGACGAAGGCGAACAGGTGTGGCTTTCGATCGAGCCACGGCATTGTGTCTTGCTGGCGGGATGATGGAGGGCCGCCTGGTGAGCCGGGCGCGTGATGCATTTCTGAGCTGCGGGGGAGCGACCGGCCCGTGGCGGTCCGAGGCGGAGAAGGTGGAGGCTCATTACCGGAGGTGAATACGCGAATGGGTTTGAGCGAGAAGAAACGCGTGTTGCTGGCTCTGTATTCTCAGGGGGAGCGCCTGACGGCCTACGCCCGACAATTAGCGGACAGCGGATTCGAAGTCCGGCGCAATCCCCACCACCGCTTTTTCACGGAAGACGAACTCTGCGAGGCGCTGGAGGGGGTGTTCGCGACAGTGGCGGGGAGTGAACCGTATACGGAGCGGGTGTTCCGGGCTGCCCCAGGACTCAAGGTGGTCGCCCGCTGGGGCGTCGGCTACGATCAAGTCGACGTTCCGGCGGCGACCCGTCAGGGGGTGGCGGTTGCGATGGCGTTTGGCTGCAATCACGAGGCGGTGGCCGACTGCACGCTCGCGCTGATGGGGGCGGTGGCCGAGAAATTGATCCTCCACGACCGGCGGGTGAAGGCCGGGGGGTGGGGGTATGAGCCGCACCGCGGCTTGTGGCGCTCCTCCGTCGGGATCGTTGGACTCGGCCGCATCGGGAAGGCGGTGGCGCGACGCTGCCGCGGATTCGAGATGCGGGTGTTGGCCCATGACGTGCAACCGGATATGGCGTTTGCCGAGGCACACAACATCACGTTCGTGCCGCTGGAGACCCTGTTGCGCGACGCGGACTTTGTGACCCTACACGGACCCCAGACCCCCGAGACCACGCATGTGATCAACCGGGAGCGGCTCGCCCGGATGAAGCCGACGGCCGTGCTGATCAACACGGCACGGGGTGGCTTGGTGGATGAAGCCGCACTATACGAGGCCCTGGTCTCCGGGAGAATCGCCGGGGCCGGTCTGGACGTCTTCCAGAATGAGCCAGCCACGGGATCTCCCCTGCTTGGCCTCGACAACGTGGTATGCACACCGCACATGGGTGGAAATGACCTGGGGGCCCAGGAGCTGACGGGCGACTGCTGCCTGCAAACGCTTCTGGCGGTGGCGCAGGGAAGGAGCCCCAAGGCCGAATATCTCCTCAATCCAGAGGTGTTCGCCGTGCAAAGCGGTGGGGCAGGGGCCGCTGGAAATCTGAGTGAGCCGACGACCATGCGATCGTGATGAGCGTCGAAGCGAGCATCGGGCAGTCCACGTAACCGCACAGGGGATCGAGCGGGACCGCCGCCGGCAGCGCCGCCGACCCTCCCGAAAGGAGCGACCATGTACGAGCACATTCACGGCATCATCCCCCCCATGACTACCCCGTTCCGTCCCGACGGCAGCATCGATGAGGACGCGATGCGGGTCGACGCCCGCTACCTGGTCGAGGAAGCGAAAGTGCATGGGCTCGCCGTGTGCGGGAGCACGGGCGAGGGCCACACCCTCAGCACCGAGGAGACCCGCCGCATCACCACGCTGGTTGCAGGGGAGGCGAAAGGCCGGGTGCCGATCATCACTGGGGTCATTGTTGACAGCACGGCCCAGGCGATTG
>JADGPI010000213.1 GCA_017882525.1 Thermoleophilia bacterium | reverse complement strand
AGGGCGAGACCGACGCCAACGCCACTCCCGGTGTCCCTGCGGCCCACCCGATGAACCTTGATCTCCAGGTCTTCACCCGCCGTGAGCACCCCGATCCCGCCGTATTTGCGCCCATCGGGGTCCTTGACGATCTTGTCCCACTCTTTCAGCCACTCCGCGGCTTTAGTCGCGGCGGTCTCATCCTCGAAGACGGCGACCACGAGATGCCTCTTGTCTGCCATGAATCTGACCCCCTGCTAGTAGGGCGGTTCGTCGCGGAACCACTCACCTAGATTGCGGAAGGCTTTCCAGAACTCAGCCTTGGCTTGCTCCTCGTCGAGGGCGCCGTCTATGTCCAGGGTCACCAAAGCCTTGCAGAACGGCGTGAGCTCCTGCAGCTCGCCGGGAGCCCACGCTATCTCCTTCATCCCAGCCACCCGGTTGCGGTTGAACACGGTAAGCGTCTCTTCCCCCATCACCACCACGATGCGCGGTTGGGTGATGTGGAACTCCTCGAGCATGTAGAGGGGGCAGTTCTTCTCTCCCTCGGCCAGTTCGACGTCCGCGCATTTCACGATATTCGTGCCGTATACCACGAGCGGGTTCACTCCCAAGCGGTCCATGCTCTTCATCACCGCCGAGCCCGCGCGTCCAAAGAAGGCGACGCTTTCGCTGACTTCGAGGTAGCGCGGTTGATGCTTGATCAGCAGGATGTCGGCCATGGGATGCCCGGAGCCCACTGTAGGAAGGAAGTCGCCGTGCTTGCACCTGCGACACTGCACCACGCGGTGGTTGAGGTCGTTGCTCTCAGCGATGGCCCGTTCCTCGAGCCGTCGATAGATCTCATTAGCCTCCGCGAGAGGCGGTGAATCTTTCACGTTTTCGCCTAAACCCGCTTTTTAGTCGCGTAACCGCGGCCCCACCGGTCCGGTCATCGTGTTGCTTGATGGCCTTTATGGACTGTCCGGCCCGAGGGGGTAGAGAGTATATTGGCGGGCCGGTTGGGAAATCCTCCGGCTTCCTTCAGGCCTTTCCTATTCTTCCGGCAGGACCCTGTCGAGGGTGGTCTGTAATAGCTTCAAGGACTGCAAATACAGCAGATTCTTGCGTCTGGCGATAATATCGGCTTCCCACAACGCGGCCATGAATCCTTCTGGATCGGAAAAACGAGGCATGCGCAACATGGCTGTCCCTAACCCCTGCAAGACGTGCGCATCGCTGCCCGCTCCAGCCACCAGGTTGTACTTGGCTGCAAACCGCTCGGCGCTCAGGTTGAACGCCGACAAGGCGACCTTTGCGTTGTACGTCTCGATGACGTCGATGCGGTGTAGGTTGTCCACAAGAGCCCGGTATGACGGCGTCGTGCGCAGGGCGTCGAACGGGTGGGGCACGTACACGAGCCCGCCTTGCTCCTTGATGAGGGACAGGGTGTCGTCGAAGCTGAGCCCCTTGGGGATAGCCTCCTTGAGGAAGAGCCCTATCACTTCGCCTTCCGCGGTCTTGACCTCCTCGGCCACGATGATGAGAGGATCGCCGCCGGACAGCTCCCGGGCAAGGAAAGCGCCTTCTATCTCGTTGTGGTCGGCGATAGCCAACGCGCCGAGACCTATCTCTCTCGCGGTGGCCAGGATGGACTCCACCGAGCTGACACAATCCTTGGAGAAGTTGGAGTGCACGTGAAGGTCGGCGTTGATCCAGTCGGCCTGTCGGGCTCTGAGCGCGGCGTGGCGCAGCCGCCGCCGCGGCGGCTCCTCCCCGATGCCGCGAACATGAAGTGAGTGCGCGGCGACGCGCGTGTGGGGCGGGCGCCCGGCCGAAGGGCTTGTCGACTCCAGCGTCTCCCTGTACACGCGCTCCACTCTGCTCGCCACCGCCTCCATGGAGCACCCGCTCGCTTTGCCCACCGGCTTCTCTTGGGCATCGGCCGCGCGCCGCACCCGAGCGAACGCAAGGCCCATGGACCCGGTCTCGCTGGGCGAGAAGATCGCGCCGGAAGGGCCGCCCTCCCTCGCCAGCGCTTCCAAGAAATCGTTGGTGGGAGGCAAGTCGGGGCCTACCATCGGGCAGCCACACACCGCCGCTTCTGCAGCCGTCGCACACAACCACTCCCCGCCGAGGTAAGGAAGGATCGCCGCGGAGGCGGCTTTGTAGAGCGGCACCAATCCTTGAGGCGAGTCGAACTCGGTGAGCACCACCCGCGATCGCAGCCGTCGCGGCACCGTCCGGGGAGGCCACCGGTCGGCTGAAGGCCCGTGGACGGCCACGACGGTCTGCTCAGGGCCCGCCGGGAGAGGCGCCGCCAATGAGCGCAACAACGCCCTGTAAGCCCGGCGGCCATCGCCGCGGTAGACATAGAGGGCGAAGCCGGGCTCGACGCCGAGTGCCTGAAGCCCGTTCCCGGCCGGCAACATGCCTTCAGCGGAGGTCTTACTCGCATCCAAGCCTGTGCCACAAGGGATGACCTCATACTCCGCTTCGTAGAGCTCGCGCATCATCTCAACCCCGTGCGGAAACGTGACGATCCGCGCGTCCAGACGATCGAAGAAGCGATCGAGGACCGACTGCCCCAGTTCGTACGCGACGACTCCGAGAGGCGACAGGTGGAAGGTGCACACTACGGGGCTCCGAGCCTCCCGTAGCGCGGTGAAGCTGAGCGACGGGGCGATAGGCTCGTGCACGTGGATGAGATCGAACTCCGCGCCCATCATCAGGCGCTCCATCCGGGAGGTGACGTCCACCGGCAGACCCAAGTTGGCCACCGATCCGTTCAGTCGGACGGCGAAACTGTGGCCCATCGGCATGACCGGTATGCCCGCGGAGGCCGCGAGAGGACCGAGATCGGCGGGGGGCAAGAGCAGCTCGTGAGGATCTACTCCCGTCCGATACTCAGACAACAGCTCCAACACGCGGCCGCGCGTCCGCCGGAAGAGTACACGCATCCTCTTGAGCTCGCGGGGATCGTCGGAGGAGGCCACCACAACGGGCAGATGGCCTTGGCGCTTCAGCTGGAAGGCCAAGTCGGCGACGTGCTGGTTGACCGCGCTGGGCAGGTTCCACGCGAACGGGGTCACCAGGGCTATGCGCAGGCATCCGTCCATACCCACCCTTTGTACCACGGGCGGCTGACAGTTGGGGCCCGAGCCGGCCAAAGCCGTCCCGGGCCCCGGGCAAAGCTTGGTCTCTCTAGCCCTCTAGACCGGTGCCGGCGATGAAGGCCTCGGTCTTGTGACGTGCCTCGTCATCGCTGTATTGGATGGGCGGAGACTTCATGAAGTACGAAGCAGGCTCGAACAGAGCGCCCGACAAGCCCCGATCGAGCGCCAGTTTCGCGCAACGCACTGCGTCGATGACGATACCGGCGGAGTTCGGCGAATCGACCACTTCCATCTTCAGTTCTATGTTCAACGGAACATCGCCGAAGGTGCGGCCTTCCATGCGGATGTACGCCCACTTGCGGTCGTCTAGCCATTCGACGTAGTCGGAGGGGCCGATGTGGATGTTCCTCGCGCCCATGTCGTAGTCGAGCTGAGAAGTCACCGAGTTGGTCTTAGAGATCTTCTTGCTCTCCAGGCGCTCGCGCTCCAGCATGTTGAGAAAGTCAGTGTTGCCGCCCACGTTGAGCTGGGAGGTGCGCTCGAGCTTGACGCCCCTCTCGCGCATCAGACGGGTAAGGACCCGGTGTACGATGGTGGCGCCCACCTGCGACTTGATGTCGTCACCGATGACCGGCAGTCCCCGCTCCTCGAAACGCTTCTGCCAGTACTTCTCCCGGCAGATGAAGACCGGGATGCAGTTGACAAATGCGCAACCGGCTTCGAGGATCTGCTCCACGTACCACTTGGTGGCCATCTCGCTGCCCACCGGGAGGTAGCTCACCACAACGTCGGTCTTTGTGTCTTTCAGGATCCCCACAACGTCGTCAGTAGGGCCAGGCGCCTTCTCGATCACCTGGGAAAGATACTTGCCGAGGCCGTCGTGGGTCATTCCCCGGTACACCTTCACACCCATTTCGGGCACGTCGGCGAACTTGACAGTACAGTTGCGGCCGCCCCAGATGGCCTGGGAGAGGTCTTTGCGCACCTTCGTCTTGTCGACGTCGAAGGCAGCGGTGAACTCGATGTCTGAGATGTGGTATCCCCCGAGGTTCACATGCATGAGGCCGGGGACGAACTCGTCCTCCTTGGCGTTGCGGTAATAATGCACGCCCTGGATGAAGGACGACGCACAGTTACCGACCCCTATGATGGCGACCCGCACTTTATCGCTCAACGAATTCCTCCCTGTTCCCGTGGCTCGCGACGTGTCGCAGCTACGTGCTTCCTAGGTTCTCGCAATTGACCGTACGTATGGACAACGCGCTGCACCACTGTGAACGCGGTCAGTGCCAACATTATGTAGACGACGTAAGGGAGCACGTTGAAGAACAAGCCTATGGCGATCAAGATCACTCGCTCCGGCCGGCTCATGAGTCCCACCTTGCATTCGAGTCCAAGACTCTCTGCGCGGGCCCGCGTGTAGCTCACCATAACACTCCCCACCAGCGCGAGCGCAACAAGGGCGACATCGAGAGTACGCGCTTGAGTGGCAAGCAGATAGGCGATGGCGGCGAACATCACTCCTTCGGAGAAGCGGTCCAAAGTAGAGTCCAAGAAGGCACCAAAGGGCGTCACCTGCTTGGAAAGACGGGCCAGGGCGCCGTCCAGCATGTCGCAGCTGCCGGCGGCCAAGAACACGATCCCGGAGATGATGAGGTGGTCGGTTGCCACCAGCGCAGCCGCTGCCACGGTGAGGACAGTCCCGGCTACGGTCACCTGGTTCGGGGTTATCTTGAGCCGCTGCAGAGCCCGAGTCATTGGCTTGAAGACTCTGCGCAACTGGGTCCCTAGAAACTCGCGAATGTTCTCCATTTGCCTGCTACTGTCCGGGTTACCGGGCTATTTGCCTCGGCAGATGGCGATTGTAACAGTATCGACCACCCTCCACAAACGACACGCTCTCGGCCGCGCCCACGCGGCACTGTCGGCCGGTTCCCGCTTCTGCTTCACTCCTGGGTCTCCTCGATCTTCTCCGTCTTCGGCGGCGGGTGGCTCGACTTGGCCGGAAGGAGGACGATGCCGTCGTCGGCGACCCAAGGCGCATGCGAGAGCTTGACATCATAGAAATGCATGGTATGTCGCAGCATAGCCAAGAGCGGGAGAGACGCGAGCATCCCCAAGAGCCCGCCGATCTGCGCGCCGGCCAACAACGCGAAGATCACAATCAAGGGGTGAACCCCCACCGAAGTCCCGACTATGTTCGGGGCCAGCACGTGACCCTCCAACTGCTGGATGATGACAAAGGCGCCGATCACCCAAAGGGCTGCGCTGGGGGAGTGGAAGAAAGCTGCTATCACCGGGGGTATGGCCCCAAGCCAGGGACCCACATAGGGGATAACTTCGGTGACGGCCGCCCAGAAGCCGAACAGCAACGCGTACTGTCCACCTTCCGGCCAGATGCCCACAACCCCCCAACTGAAGATCCACATCGCCAATCCGACTGCGACCCCGAGCGCTGCACCCAAGAGTGCCTGGCCGCGCACGTAGCGGCTGAAGGCCGACTGAAGGCCGGTCACATAAGTCTGGCTGACAGGGGGCTCACCCGGAGCGAGTTTGGACAAGAATCGGAAGATCCTCTTGCCGTCGATGAGCATGTAGAAGCTGATGACGACCGTGAGGAGGAAGTTGACGATCATCCCCACCAGGCTCCGGCCGACGCTGAACAACGCCCCCACCGACTGGCTTCCGTGGGACTGCACCCAGTTGACGATGCTCGAAGTGTTGAACTGCAGGTTGACCTTGATGTTGTGGTTGGCGAGCCAGGTCTGCAAGGTGCCCAGGCTGGCGTTCAGAGAATCGAGCCAGCCGGGGATCCCTTTGAGAAGGCGCTGGAACTGACGCGCCAGTGGCGGCCCCAAGAAGATGATGAGCACCACGACGACCGCGAGAAAAGCCAGATAGACCAGAGGCACGCCCAACCATCGCGGACAACGGATCTTCTGGAGCCCCAGCACCACCGGGTTGAGAAGGAGCGCCACGATGGCGGAAATGAGAAAGACGAAGACCGCGTGGCTGGCAGCGCGGCCAAAATAGAGAGCGAGGAATATCGCGACCGGGATCAAGATCAGCTGGGCCCATCGCGGTATGGTGATGCGCACTCGCCCCTCCGTCTTGCCGGCGCCTCGAAAGCTCTGTCCGGAGCATCCCCGAACCCGGGAACCGCACTCCCCTTCACGCGCGGTGCCTCTCACAGATTCACAGATTATCAGCCCACGGTGCTCGCGCGAAGCACCTGTGGACCCCGGCGAGTCCCCCCAAGCTGGGCAATCGTGAAGCTAAGTGTTAAGGTGAAGGGGATGCGAGCAGGGGAGACCGCACCAGAAACACCGCGCCACGACGAGCGACAGCGAGTCAGTCGGCGCAATGAAGCGCTATACCGCCGGCGAAGGGTCAGACTCGCGATAGCGTTCGGCGTGTTATGCCTGGCCGTTGCCGGCATCCTCATCGGGTCGCTTGCCGGCCATTCCACCGCCCAGGTAAGCGGCAGTCAGTCACTGGTGAACAACACCCAGGCTTCCAGCGCCCCTGTCTCCGGCACGGGCGAACAACACCCGGCGTTCGCTCGACTGGGCGACCGGAACCTCTTGCTCCCGGTAGCCGCTCAGGACGCGACCATCATCGCCTATCAGCCGGTCGCCGACGAGCGCGCCGTTGCGCTGTCTCCTCTCGGGGGCCAGGAGAACACCGGAGCGTTGGCTCGCTTCTTTCGGCGAGTCTTCTCGGGAACACCGTCGGTGCGCTATTACGTGCTGCCCGGACAGGGCAACGTCGCCATGGGTTCGGCGGACATCGGGGCTCAGCCGGGAACCGCGATCGCCAGCCCCGTGTCTGGGACGGTGTCAGGCGTGAAGTCGTATAAGCTCTATGGTAAGTACGACGACGTTCAGATCGACATCCAGCCCGAGTTGAGCAGCGGCCTCACGATCTCCATGCTTTTGATATCCGACCCAGTGGTCAGCATCGGAGAGGTGGTGACCGCGGGCAAGACCCAGCTGGGCAAAGTCCGCGCATGCCCGGTGGAAATCGGCCAGCGCCTCGCCAAATACACCCACGATACGGGCGCGCACGTCCACCTGCAGGTCACCCAGGAGCCCATCGACTGACTCCTGTTTGCGTCGTTTGCTCCGGGCGGAGCATACTTACCTCATGAAAGTCGCGTACTGCTCTAAATGTGGCGGTCCCGTCGAGGTCCGGGCGGTGGGCGACCGCTCGCGGGACGTTTGCTCCCTCTGCGAAACGATCTTCTACGAGAACCCGCTGCCGGCCGCGGGCGCGCTCATCCTGAACGAGCAGCGGGAGGTCCTCCTGGTCAGGCGTCGCTTCCGGCCGAACAAGGGCATGTGGTGCCTGCCCATCGGTTTCGCGGAGAAAGGCGAGACGATCCGTGACGCCGCGCTCCGCGAGCTCAAAGAGGAGACCGGCCTCGACGGCCGCATCGGCCGCCTCATAGATGCTGATTCCTGGGACAGCACGTTCTACGGCACCGACCTGCTCGTGGTCACCTTCGAGGTGGACAAGATCGGGGGTAGCGAGGAAGCCGGCGACGACGCCGAGGCCGTCGCCTACTTCCCGATCGACCGGCTGCCGCCGTTGGCGTTCCCCTCCAACGAGAAGACCGTCCGGCTCTGCGCTGACCTGCACCAGGACGAGTGGGCCATCCGCGACTCTTTCCACAATTTGGAGACGGGGTCGGGGGCCGAGATGCTCTCCGACAGCCTCGTCGGTTTCGTCAGCGGGCACATCGACTACGTGGCGCGCCTCTGGCTGGCCGAAGTGCGTTCCAGCCGCACGACCACAGGGTATCGACACCTCGATCCGGACGAGGTGCTCTCAAGCGGCGTGGACGCGCTCGCATTGTTGGGACGTTGGCTAGAGGGAGACAGCACCGACGAGAGGTTGAAGGCGCACTACCGCAAGCTGGGCGCACGGAGACAATCCCAGGAAATCCAGCTGCACGAGGTACTCTCAGCGCTCATGCTGCTCAAGAAGCGCATGTGGACGTATGCCCGCAGCCGGGGCGTGTGGCAGAGTCCGGTGGACACCTACAGGATGATGGAATTACAGAGCCGGTTTGCCCAGTTCTTCGACAAAGCCATCTTCAGCACGGCGAAGGGCTACTGTGACGCCGGCGTCACACGTTGAAACGGAAGTTGATGATGTCGCCGTCGGCAACGAGGTAATCCTTGCCCTCCACGCGGAAGGCTCCCTGTTCGCGGCACACCTTCATACTGCCGCAGCGCATGAATTCGTCGTAGTGCACCACCTCGGCCCTGATGAAACCCCGCTCGATGTCGGAGTGTATGGCCCCCGCCGCCTCCCGGGCGGTCTCTCCCAGGTGGATCGGCCAAGCTCTCACCTCGTCGCTGCCCGTGGTAAGGAAGCTGATAAGTCCTAGTTCCTTGAACGCGGCTTGCGTCACGACTTCTGCCGCTGGGCCCGGCAGTCCCAGCGCCTCGGCGAACTCAGCCTGCTCGTCCGGCGAGAGGCGGGATACCTCGAGCGCGTCCACAAACGGGAAGGCCAGTATCTCGCGGCCCGCGGCCGCCGACTCGAGCGCCGACCGGTCCCACTCGGCTCCGGCCTCCGTGTTCACGATCAGAAGCTGCGGAACGAGGGTCAAGAACTGGTAACCGCGCACGAACGAGAGCTGATCACCGTCAAAGGCCACCTCTCGCAAAGGCCGTTCGGCCTCGAGCGCCTCCTGGCAGCGAGCTAGCGCCGCCTTGCCCGCGTCCGACAATGGCGCCTTCTTGACCCTCTCAAAGGCCCGCTCGATCCTGATCAGATCGAACAGAAGAAACTCTCGGTCGAGCTCCTCCAGATCCTGCGCGGGTTGGATGGACTCCCCTAGAATGGGGTTATCGAAGGCCCGAAGCACGTGCAGATAAACGTGCCCACCGGCGAGAGCGTCGAGGTAACGTTCCATCTCGCCCTTGCGGGCGCTGGCCTCCGGCCAAGCCACTTCGCGCACCTTGAACTCGGCAAAGGTGGTCTTCTTCGGCTGGAACATGTCGGAGAGGGCACGGACGCGGGAATCGCCTACGTGGACTGTGGCTATGTGTCCGTCGCCGCGGCCCTCGGCAAGAGCGGCGACCAACGTGGTCTTGCCGCATCCCTTAAGCCCGATTATCCGTGCTTCCACTATCCGCCCACCTTGAGATCCGTTCTTGGCTGCCGCCGGGGCCCGGTGCTCGCGACCCGGCTTCAAGTGTAACCCAGGTCATGCAGCTTTGGCCGCGCCACCCAGCATCGTGATGGCCGGCCACAGGTGAAGCGCGTCTTCCATGAAGAAAGGCTAAAGGCAAACGCCCCAGGTGCCGAAAATACCTGCACAAACATCCGTTCATTTCGCAGCCGAGGGCCTAAGGTCGGAGATGAAGACGACGAGAGTCAAGAAGCGCATATCGCTATGCATGGGATCTCGCCGGAAGTCCGGCCGGGACTCGGGGTTCACCCTGATCGAAGTCCTTGTCGCCGGCGTAGTCATGGTCGTAGGCGTGTTCGCCCTCGCCGGCTTCTTCACCACATCCGCCAGCCGCGTGCTGGACTCCAGCACAAGATCCTTGCTAACCCAGGTGGCACAGCAAGAACTCGAGACGATCCGCTCCATGCAGTACCAGAACGTGGGGACGGTCGGTGGAGACCCTGCCGGAACCCTCCTTTCCTCGGAGAACAAAACCGTCGAAAATAGGCCACTCGTGGTAACACGCGGCGTTATCTACTGGCAGGACCCGAGCTATAGCGGTCCGTACCCGGCCAACTACCGCCGGGTGACCATAACTGTCGGGCTGGCGAATCAGACCAGGTTGGCTCCCGTCCAGCTTCAGACGATAGTGGCCGGCGGCGCCACCGGCGGCACGATCAACGTGACCATTTTGAATGTCGCCGGCGCCGGTGTGCCCAACGCTCAGCTCGCCATCACGAACACCAATCTTGTCCCCAACGTCACGATCAACGCGCCCGCGATCCACACCAACTCACAAGGCAAATTGCAGGTCCCGGGCCTTACGCCGGACCCCAGCGGCGGATACAAGGTGAGTTCCAGCTTGACGGGCTACTACACGGCCACGCTGAAGACCGGAGTGGTAGTCGGCCTGGGTCAGCCCTTTACCGCTGTCACTATGACGATGGACCAGGTCTCCACCCTTGTACTCCACGTGGAGAACCAGAGCGGCGTCGCTCGCGCGGGTGTATCCCTCACGGTCAAAGGCTGGGTTTCCGCCAGCGACAACACCACATGGACGTATAACCAGACCTTCACAACGGACTCGACCGGCGCGGTGACGATCCCGAACATCCGTTACTCAACAGGCTTGGAGCCTTACCTTGTCCAATCCGGTTCGACGCCGGACACGAGGCTCACCCTCCGCAGCGGACAGCAAGCCGCCACGGTGGACCATACGGTCACGGTGCTGGCCGGCCAGATCCCGGTGATCCTCGACCCAGGGACCAGCAAAAACGTCTACCTCGTCCTTCCCACCCCTTAAAGAGAACCATGTGAACCTCATGAACATCCACAAGTCATTACGGTCCCTCAGGCGCGTCTTGCGACGGTCCGGCGGATTCACGCTCATAGAACTCATGGTCACGATCATGGTGGTGGGACTCGTCGCGGCGGGCATATTGGCCGTGTACACAAGCTCCGCCAAGACTTTCGCCGATCAGGACAATCGGATCAAGAGCCAGGATTCCGGACGCGCGGCAATGGATGCGGTGTCCGAATACATAAGGGAGGGCACCTCCTCCGCGTCTAACCTGACTTCGGTTTCAGACGCGATAGCCTACGCACAGCCCCAGGAGCTTGTGATGTACGCGAACGTCGATACCGACAACACTACTGAGAAGGTGCGCTTCTATGTGTCCGGGAGCTCGCTGATGCTGCAGAAGGCCGACCCGATCATGACGACCAACCCCCCGAGCTATCCGACGACGTACGCCACCAACGGGACGCTGGTGCTCACCGGCCTCACTAACGGCGCGACTCCCATTTTCACCTATTTCGCCTACAACGGCAGCACAGACACATTGGTTCAGCTTACAAACCCGACGACAGCGGCAGATCTGGCAAGCATCGTTGTTGTTGACGTCGAGCTACAAGTAAACGAGAAGACGGGCTTGAGCAAAAACGGCGTGAAGCTGCACACCAGGATCCAGATACGCCAGCGCTACCCCTACGGCCTCTAGTAGGAGCCAGAGGATGAAAGCTCTAACCGAAATAATGCGACGCGCTATCCAGGCGATTCACCGCCGGACGGCGAACGAACACGGCTATGTGATGATACTGGCGATGCTCGTGCTGGTAGCGGCAGGGATGCT
>JADGPI010000212.1 GCA_017882525.1 Thermoleophilia bacterium | reverse complement strand
GTCGCATTCGAGAATGCGTTCCACGGCCGCACCAACCTGGCCATGGGCCTCACGTCGAAAGTCACACCCTATAAGCGGGATTTCGGCCCCTTCACGCAAGGCGATCGGACGATCATCACCGCGGCCGAAGTGGGCGCCGGCGGTGGGTTTGGGTCGGGTATGGGTTTCGGATCGGGGGCAGGGCGCGGCGCGCGAGGCCGCAGAGGGCCAGCCACCTCCGATGGTCAGAGTCCTGACGCCCAAGCGGAGGGGACTGGCGGTGGTGGTAGAGGCGGCGGGGGCGGGGCGATGGGGCGCCCTGTGGCTGCCATAAGCATCGATGCAGAGGGTGTGACCGTTCAGCCTATCTTGGACGTGACCAAGATCACTCTCGCGCTTGTGACCGCGCTTGGAGCGATGCTGGTCATCTACGGTCGCATGCTTAGAGGGTCTAAACTGGCGAAAGGCTAGAGGTCGAGCGGGTCCGCACGGGCTGGTCAGGAGAGGCAAGTCCTTGACCCATGGCGCCCAGCAGCATAAGCTCGCATAGTCGCCTGCCCGGAGCGGCTGCCTCGCGTGCGGCCGGCTATCCCGTCAACACGGGAAAAGCGGTCCCGGTCAAGGTCCAACGATCAACAAAGGCGGAGCCGCGCGCGGGTGGACGCACGGCGAGGATGAGGTGAAGTATGAACAACGCGGAGGTTGCGAAGCGGAGGGCGGAAGCCCTGCCGAGGGGACTCAGCTCCTCACTTTCTTTTGTGGCCAGCGCCAAGAATGCCACCATCACCGACATAGACGGCCGCGACTTCATTGACTTCGCCGGCGGAATCGGGGTCATGAACGTCGGTCACTGTCATCCCAAGGTCATGGCCGCAGTGCACGAACAGGTGGACCTCTTCTCGCACACATGCTTCAGCGTGTTCAGCTACGAGCCTTATGTCGCCCTGGCTGAGAAGATGAACGGCCATGCTCCGGGACCCTCCCCTAAGAAGACATTCTTTGTCAACTCCGGCGCCGAGGCCGTTGAAAATGCGATCAAGGTCGCTCGGGCAGCCACAGGCCGGAAGGCGATCGTCGCATTCGAGAATGCGTTCCACGGCCGCACCAACCTGGCCATGGGCCTCACGTCGAAAGTCACACCCTATAAGCGGGATTTCGGCCCCTTCACGCCGGGGATCTTCCGCATCCCTTACGCATATTGCTATCGGTGCCCCCTCAACCTCGAGTATCCAGCGTGCGGCGTGGAGTGTGCGGAGTTGCTCAGAGCGGGGTTCGAGAACGACTTTCAAGCCGACGAGGTGGCATGCCTGATAGTCGAGCCGGTGCAGGGTGAGGGTGGATTTGTCGTCCCCCCGCCGGAGTATCACGCCAGACTCAAGCAAATCTGCGAAGAGAACGGCATCCTCTATGTCGCAGACGAGGTTCAGACCGGCTTCGGCCGCACCGGCAAGCTCTTCGCCACGGAGCATTTCGGGATCGAGCCGGACGTCATGACCACGGCAAAGTCGCTGGGCGCGGGATACCCGATCGCCGCCATCACCGGCAAGGCCGAGTACATGGACGCGCCGGTCGCCGGAGGGATCGGGGGGACCTATGGCGGCAATCCCGCTGCCTGTCGAGCCGGTCTCGCGGTGTTTCAGATCTTCGAAGAGGAGAGATTGGCCGACCGCGCCAACGAGGTAGGAGGGCGAGTTAGGGCCCGGTTCGAAGCCATGAAAAACGCGCACGAGTGCATCGGAGACGTGCGCGGCATCGGTGCGATGATGGCCCTCGAACTGGTCCAAGACCGCTCGACCAAGAAGCCGGCGGCAGCCCTAGCGAAGGCGTATCGTACCAAGCTGTTCCAGAACGGCTTGGTCAACGTCGGTGCCGGCACCTACGACAACGTGATCCGCACCCTGATGCCTCTCACCATCGAGTTCGACGTACTGGACCGCGGGTTAGACATCATGGAACAGACCCTGAACGAGGTCACGGCCTCCAGCTAGGAATGCTTGAGGCGAGCCAGATCCGCCCACTCGACCAGTTGAGTTATGCTCGAGCACCCCTGCTCAAGGCTGGCGACCCCCGCGCTGACGCTGATCTTCATCTCGCCGCGCCGTGTCTCGTACTGCGCGTCCATGAGCGAACGCCGTATCCTGTTCATCACCCACGCGGCTTTCCCCGCGGTCGTCTCGGCCAATACGACATGGAAGACGCCGGGCCCACACCGCCCGATGAGATCAACCGCCCGGAGTTGGTGCTGCAGCCGGCGTCCAACTCCACGCAGTAGTTGGTCGCCCACCGCACGACCGTACCGGTCGTTGATGGTCTTCAATTCATCCACCTCGATCTTGAGCAGCGCGAGCGGCTGTCCAAACCGGCAGGCACGCTTGAACTCCCTTTCCGCCAGCTCATTGAATCCCTGTCTGTTGAGGAGGCCAGTAAGAGGATCGGAGACGCCGAGACTCTCGATCTCGGCGAGGAGTTGTGCGTCTCGCACGGCAAGGGAGGCCACGGTCGCGAAGTCGTGCAGAACCTGTGAGTCGCGCTCGGTGAAAGCATCCGGAAAGATGGAAAACAGGCCGAAGAATCCGAGCTTTTTGCCGGAGCCTTCAAGGGCCGAGACGGTCACGGCCCGCCGCCCTCCTGGAAGTGGGGCTCCGCTCGCTTGCCCCGACGTCTCCGGCGAGTGCTCTTTGTCGGCATCGTTTGCCAGACTCTTCAGCCAAGACGACCGTTCGATATCTTGGGGATCGAACCCGTAGGACGCACCGACATTGAGAGACCCAACGCTCCCTTCCGCCAACGCCACGAGCCCACTGTCGGCGGCAGGGATGCACGCGGCGGCGGAGGCCAGGACATGACCGAGTACCTCGCCCTGTTTGAGGCCGGCCAGGATCTCCAGCATCGAATCGTTCAGGGCGTCCAGCTGGGTAGTCTTCCTGGCAAGCGCCAGCCGCAGATTTACTGAGCCGCCTTCCTCCATGGCAATGTTGCACCTCCCCGGCCGCCGGACACCATGAACTCTTTCTTCGTCACGCCCAACCCTTATCGGACGTTTTGCCGACTCAGCTTAGCGTCGTTGCCAGAGGACACGACCGCTGCCCATGGCCGGCGGAGCAAGGCTTGCCTCAAACGGCTGCATCTAGGTATGCTTGTGTCCGCCGGCCTTGATCCCTGAGGGAGGAGTTGTCCCATGTGCCTCGTGCTCACCCACCACACCGTCACTGACTATGACAAGTTCAAAGCGGTATGGGACGACGACAGCGAGCGCCGCCGGCTGGCCGGCTCCGTGAATGCCCACGTCTATCGCGTCACGGACAGCTCCAACGAAGTCGTATCCATCTTTGAGTGGGACGATACTGAAAGGGCCTGCAAATGGGCCACCTCGTTCGAGACAAGTGAGGCCGTTGAATGGGCAGGCGTCGTAGGCGGGCCCAAGGTCTATGTGCTCGAGGAGGCCGGATCGGCCCCAGCCTGACATCCGGCCGATAGTCACCCACTTATCCGTCTGGCGGGACGAACTCGACCTTCGCGACCCTGCAATCGGGGCATTCCCGGCGCGGCACCGAGGACCGCCTCCGGAGGCAAGCTGCTATCGACACTGACGTGGATCTCGGCCATTGCGGGCTCCTCAGTCGATTTGCTCCCGACCTTGGTACCCAACCGCGGGACGCTTCATTTGACGCAAGAGACTTGGCACTCGCGGCGACGGCCTAAGCTTCCACGATGCGGAAGGACGCCCGCATCGGCGTTCCCGCCTTGAGCATGGCCCAGACCGGGGCGACGCGTTCCTCGCACTGCTCGAGCGCCTTGGAGACGGCAGTTGGGTCCACGCCTGACCCGCGCACCAGCACTTCGACGTCTATCTCCGTAATGACGGTGGGGTGCTCGTCACGCCGGGCTCCCCGGACATCTACCTCGAGGCCACTCACGGGTTCTTCCATCCGGCGGAGCAGCATGGCCATGGTACCTCCCACGCAGCCCGCGAGGCTCGAAAGGAGCAACTCCAATGGCCGCATCCCCTCTGTCTCCTGACCCGGCTGGAGCGGATAGTCGACCGTGACCGAGTGCTTTCCGGCACCCATCGTCAAGCACATCCCCTGATTGTGCGTAGCGTGAACGGCGAGTTCAGACGGCATCGTATCTCCTTCTTCGGACAAGCTCACTTCCCATTGCTGCTGAAATGCTGGTAATCCTTTCCTCCGTACCAGTAGCCTCCCCATTTCCAGCCGATGGACTGAAAAGCTTTGACCACCACATCGCCGGAGTGGATCATCCCCGGAGCGACGAGCTTCCGATCGAGATACGCTCGCCCATTGGCCGGGCTCACATCGGTCCCGTCCACCCAGGGGTTCTCGACCGTGTTGATGTCGACAGCGAGCCCGTAGGCGTGCATGCTCCATACTCCCGGCCGCCCATTGACGATACGCCCGTTGTAGCCGGATGTATTGTCTGCGGCCATCGACTTCTCGTCGTCGGCACCGTAGTTGTCGATCAGTTGCATGTGATGGATTCGAAAGCGTGCGTCGTAGAGCTTGTGAAAGACGGTGCACAGCTTGGCGGCCCAAGTGCTGTTCACGATGAGTTTTCCGGTATGGACCTTTCCGTCAAAGCCCCAAAAGCTGACCTCGATCAGCCGTAGCTTGCCGAGTGCGATGGGGTCTGCCGGCTTCCAAGAGCCGCTCTTCACCATTTGCGCTTTCAGGGTGGCGTCGATGGAATGGATGGAGGACTTGAAGGCCGGCGCCGCTTGGGTGGTCGCGCTTGCCGACTGCACCATGGCGGCCCCACCCAGGATGAACAACGTCGCGGCCAACACCACGACGATCTTGAGACGGGGGTGCTTCACATCCGCCAGTTTACCGTCATACCTCCTAGAAGATATATACCCTCAGTCCCACGGAGATGTGCGGGTATAGCTCATCCATATCCCAAAGAGTCACCCTCACGCAGCCGTGGCTGGCCGGCCAGGCCGGCACCGACGGATAGCCGTGGATGGCGAGCAGATTGTGGAGGTAACACGGCTTGTAGCGCGGACCTTCCCACACAGGAGCCGTGTGATACACGGTGAACATACTGCTCGGCGTCACGATGCCTACATTCGCACTTCCCGTGGAGACCGGCAATGTGCGCACCACGGTGCCGCCCTCGATGAGGAGCAGCACCTGCCGCGCCTTGTTCACCTCGATCCAATCCCCCGAACTGGATACCGACGGCGTGGGGGCCGCCGCGCTCACCAGGCGGGTCCAATCGTCCGCCCCCATCACTCCGTTCCGGCCGAGGCCCTCCCACTTCTGGAAAGCGATGACCGCCTGGTAGGTGCGTTTGTCGAAGACCCCATCGATCGGGCCCGGCCTATACGTGAGGTCGGTGAGTCGTTGCTCGAGCCAAGCGACCATGGCGCCTTTGGACCCTATGGAGAGGGAGCCAAAGCTGAATCCATCGGGAAGCCCATCTCTTGCCAGCAGAAGCTTCGCCACCCCCGCCACCGCGCCGCCCAACCCGACGAAGTCGAGAGACTCCACTTCGTCGCCGTGAGCCTGCAGCCGGGCCACGACAGGGCCGGGAACAGAGTCCGAGCGGGTGAGTATCAAAATGCCCCCATCCAACGCAAGATACGGTCCGGCAGCGAGCGCATCGGGGAAGTCCTCCCCGGTGGCCAAGGCCAGATGGGCGTACGTCAGCCCCTCGCCTGCAGCGAAATCCGCGATCTTCGCGGACGTGTCGTATCGGTCGGACCCTACGACACGGCGCCACGTGTAGCCAGGCACTCCCGGGTCCACAGTGGTCCCCACCTCCACTCCGGTCCCCGCGCTCAGCTCCTCGAGCGCCTGGGTGCAGGCAGCAGGCAGCGGGCCCTCTCCGGGGGTGAGCAGGATCGGCCAGCCTTTGGCAGCCGCAAGCGGCGCCACGGATAGCGCGTCGGGGAATGAGTCACCCGGGGCGAGGACGACACCGGAGACACTACCCAGCTTCGCCATGACCTCTTGGGCGACCAGTCGTGCGGTGTCGTACCGGTCGGTGCCCACGAGCGACACCACCCCATCAGGCGATAGGCTAGGAAGAGCCGCACGAACTTGGTCGGCGAGTGCCGGCTCCAAGCCCACGAGAAACACCTTCTTGGGTGCAAGTCGCGCGATCTCCGCGGCTGTCGCGTCGCCGAGCGCCATGGGCTGAGTAAGAAGTACTGGGCCCCCGTATGCCGCCGCGAGCGGCGCCGCGCTGAGCGCATCAGGAAAGTCCTCGCCGGTGGCGAGGACGACCGCCCCTACCCCCGGCGTGAAAGCGTGCCGGGACACCGCCAGAGCAGTCTCGTAGCGATCGATCCCTCGGAGCGCGGAGTATGTCGGGGACGCGTACACCGCGCCGGGAGCGCCCACCACCCAAGCGCCCAGAAGGATCGCTACCGCGAGCAGCGCCGCGCCAGCGATACCTACCGCCCTCGAGATGGCTCCCTCCCGCCATCCCTTCAAGACCATCGCCCGCCTCCTCGAAAGAAGCGTCTCCCCGCAGTTTCCCTACTGCTTTGGATCCTACATTAGGTCAATCCGAGTTTCGTGTAAAGACAGTCGCGTCGTGAGCTCGCTTTGTCTCCAGTTGCTTGACAATGGGCGGTATTGGGGCTATGCCACAGGAAGAGTCTCCGCGACTCCTGCCATTCATTCGACAGCAGCGCAGAAAGGAAGAGAGATGCAGATTGGAGTCGATCGACTGCGGGAGTTCAGCATTTTCGCTGACCTGAGCCAGGCGGAGTCAGAGACGATCGCGCGCATCGCTCGGATCGAAACGTTCCCCTCGGGGACTCGACTCACCACCGAGGGGGCCCCGGCGGAACACCTCTACCTTTTCTTGCGCGGCGTAGCGGTGGTCAAGGTCACCTGCCCCGACGGGAAAGAAGGCTTGGTGGACGAGGTCGGGCCCGGAGAGATCCTAGGTTGGTCCGCGGTGACCGAGCCCTACAGATACACCGCCACAGCCACCACTTCGAAAGAATCGCAAGCCATAGTCCTTGATGGGCCCCCTTTGCGCGAGCTCTTCGAGTCGAACCACGGCATTGGGTACCAGGTGCTCAAGGGGATCGGCGATGTGATATCGAGGAGGTACGGACGGGCCATTGTGAGCTGTGGAAGCGTCCGCGAGAGAGACCTCTGCGCTTTTCAGGGAGAGGAACGCGTCATCTGGGACAACGGCGAGCTCCAGCTGACGTCGGAGGCCGTGCTCATCGGCATGAACACCGACAGCCCGAATGTGCTCCCCCTGGAGGTCATCTACGACGTGACAGTGAGCGACGGCTGCGTAGTCTTGCACGTCAAAGACGGCGACGTGCGCTCACCGGTACTCGAGCGTCCAGAAGATCTGGCGGCACTGGTCCACGACGAGATCAGACGGACCCGGTTCGCCTATAGGCGCTGACGCTCGACGCCGGCCGCTCTCTCGCCCGCGGTTTGCCTCTGGCGAGGTGACGCTGTACCTTCGCACGATGAAGGAGCCCAGCGCGACGCCCCGGAAGACCGCGACCTCCCGTCGCAGCACCGCGACGGCGGTCATGCTGGTGGTAGCCGTGGGCGTGCTCATGCAGTCGGGGTCGGCGGTGGCCGTGCTTGTGATCGGCTCCGTGGGCGTCGTGCAGGCGGTGTGGCTCCGGACGGTCTTCGCCGCGGTGCTTTTGGCTGCCTTTCGGCCCCGATCCGCTCGCCTACCGGCCGCCGGGAATCGTCTCTTGGTGGCAGGGTTGGCAGCGACGCTCATGGCCATGAACTTCAGCTTCTATGTGGCCATCAGTCACGCCCCGGTGGGGATCGTGGTGGCCATCGAGTTCCTTGGTCCACTAACGGTGGCCGTTATGGGCACTCGCCGCCTTCTCGACGTGGCGTGGATCGTCTTGGCAGCGGCGGGCGTGGCACTCTTGGCCGGCCCGGCCAGTTCTGTGAGCGTGCTCGGATTGGTTTTCGCGTTGATCGCCGCTGCCTGTTGGGCAACCTTCATCCTCGTAGCCAAGGCCTGCGTGAGCCGTATGGAGCCACTCAATGTGACGACGTTGATTCTGATCGGGTCGTCGGTGGTCCTCACCCCGGTCTTGCTTGCCCGCGGCGTAAGGATCCTAGGACACGGCCACGCCATCCTCCTTGGCCTGCTGGTCGCCATCCTTTCCTCTGCTCTCCCCTATTTTCTCGAACTCGCGGCCATTCAACGAGTCCAGACCTCCACATATGGCGTCTTACTGAGTATCGAGCCCGCCATAGCCGCCTTCATGGGGTTCGTCATCTTGTCGCAGCGCTTGGGCATCCGGGAGATCGGCGCCATGGTCGCGATCATGCTTGCGGCCGCCGGAGCCAGTTGGAGCAGCGCCTCTGGGGGCAGGGATGGGCAGCGAGCGGCGCCGGAGCTCGGAGCTTAGCCGGCCCCGGCACCTCGGCGAGCCCTAGCCCTTCGATCGACCCTGGCGCCTGCGAGCGCCAGAACTGGGTCGGCGCGGAACCGAAACCGGGTCTTGTTGTGTCCCACATCACTGGAGGGGGAGCGTCCGGTGGAAGGAGGGGGTCATGAAGAGACGGTTGGCCGGTTTGACCGCATTGTGCGTACTGGCCGTGGCTGCGCTTTTCGTTTCCGGTTGCGGCACGTCCGCCACGACTCTGGTAGGTAGCCAGGCAGCCGACGACCCGCAAACCCCGGCCACGGCGGCGGCCCAAGACCTGCCCGCGCTGGTCGCCGGCAATACCGCCTTCACCCTCGACCTCTTCAAAGCCCTGCGCTCCGACTCTGAGAACGCGGTGCTATCTCCCTACAGCATCTCAACCGCGCTTGGCATGACGTACGCGGGGGCGAACGGTCTCACCGCCTCCCATATGGCCGGCGTCCTCCATTTCACGGTTCCCAAAGACCGTCTCCCGGCCGTCTTCCAACAGCTCGCCCAGAGCCTCAGCTCGAGCCCGCCCTCCGGCACATCGGGAAGCGGATTTAAGCTAAGCATCGCCAACTCCTTGTGGGGACAGAAAGATTTCCCCTTCCTCCCCACTTTTTTGCAGGTGCTTCAGCAGCAATACGATTCGCCTTTACGGAAAGTAGACTTCGCGAAGTCCGCGGATGGCGCCAGACAGGCTATCAATGAGTGGGCCAAAGAAGAGACCAAAGGAAAGATCCCAGATTTATTGCCAGCCGGATCGATCGAAGCCGCCACCAGGCTGGTCCTTGCCAACGCGGTGTATTTCAAGGCCTATTGGCAGCTCCCCTTCACCCACGAGAACACCTTCGATGGAAACTTCCACCTACCCAGCGGCAAGATCGTCACGGCTCCACTGATGCACCAGACGGCTACGTTAGGATATGCCAAGACGGACGCGTGGCAGGCTATCGAGCTCCCCTACGCGGGGGGACGCTACTCGATGGTGGCCCTCATGCCTCAGGCAGGTCTGACCGAAGCCTTGAAGGGACTCACCGCCGACGGCCTCTCGTCTGTCATCAAGCAACTAGTGCCCACCGAGATCGCGCTCACGATCCCCAAGTGGACCTACAGGTCCGGGTTCACGCTCAAAGACGCCTTGACCGGTCTGGGTATGACGAACGTCTTCTCGAATGCCGATTTCTCAGGCATGGACGGCTCCAAGGACCTCGTCATCGACGAGGTCTATCACAAAGCGTTCGTGGCAGTCGATGAGAAAGGTACGGAGGCGGCGGCCGCTACCGGCGTTGTGATGCGTCTCGGGGCAGTTCTCGTCACCGCGCCGCAGGTGACTTTCGACCATCCGTTCCTCTACCTCGTCCGGGACACACAGACGCGCACCATACTCTTCATCGGCCAGGTCACGGATCCGGCAGCGGTTCCCGCGGAGTAGCGACCTTACCTCCTCACCGGGGTGGTGTTCACTACCGGCTTGGGCGCCACGGGGACTACGCCCGCCAAGTCGCCGATCACATTGATCAATTCGCTGTTTGCCGGCACCACGACCTTGGCGTTCTGAGCAAGAGAACGTTCCAGCGCCTCGAGCTTGCGTAAAACCTGAGCATTCCCGACAAAGTACTGATCTGCCGCTTCGTTCACGAGGCGGATGGCCTGGGCCTCGCCCTCGGCCGCGAGGATGCGGGCCTGTTTGGTACCCTCGGCCTTCTTGATCTCCGCCCGGCGCTGACCGTCGGCTTGGGTTTCCGTGGCCGTCGCGAAGTCCACGGCGGCGACCTTTTCGTTCTCGGCTTTCACGACCTTGTTCATGGTCTCTTGGACATCTTCGGGCGGATCGATCTCCTTCAGTTCCGTCCGCAGAATCTCGATGCCCCAGTTGGCGGTCTCCGACAACAGAGTGCTCCTCAGCTCTGAGTTGATCTTGCCGCGTTCGCTGTTGGCCGATTTGAGTGTGAGCGTGCCGATGATGTTCCGCAGTGTCGTCCGTGCGAGGTTGACGATCTGGTTCTCGTAGTTGGTGACGTTGTACTGCGAGGCCTTGACGTTCATCTCGTCGGCCTTGACCTTCAGATACACCTGGGCGTCGACCCTGGCGTTGAGATTGTCGTTGGTGATGATCATCTGGGGCTGCGCTTCCACCAACATCTCGCGGATGTCCACTTTGAACATCCTCTCGATGAAGGGGACGATCAGATGGAAGCCAGGATTCGCGTAGCGGTTGTATTTCCCAAGGCGCTCGACGAGGCCCCGATGCGTCGGCCGGACGACCCTTACTCCAAGCGCCAGCAGGACGAGCACGACGACCACGACGATGACGATGATCACGTAGGGCATGAGAATCCCGCCTTTCGATCGGTCCTGTGACGCTCACGACTAGTCTCGGTCCGAGCTGCCTGCAAGTACGCTGGGCCGGCGCACGACGGCTGCCTGCCAGAAGCATATCGCCCACGGCGGGTTTCGCGAAACGTGTGGAGGCAGAAGAAGACAATCGGCAGGCGATAGCCTGGCCGCGTCAGCGAAGGCTGAAAGCCGCGATCTTCATCCCGTCTGCCACGAATATCCGCCCGCTCGCGGCGGCCAGGGAGAAGAACTGAGACACGGGCCGGGAGAGCTGAGTGGTGAAGCGCACCGTGCCGGTCTCAGGGTCGACGGCCACGAGTTCGCCGTCGTGTTTCAGGGACCATACCTCTCCCGCTGCGACGATCGGCGGACCCGCGCCGCCGGAAAGCCGCCAGAGCACGCTCAACCCATTGCCGACGGCACGGACGGCCACCAAAGCGTCGGAAGAGGGCACGAAGGCAGTTGAGCCCATGATCGCCGCGGCTCCGAAGGCGCCTGAACCGATCTGTACCGAGGCGAGCTGTCCGCCCACATGGCCGAGGCGGCCGCTGTCGAGCAGATACGCGATGCCGCTCTTGCCGACAGCAAGGACGCGGTTGTTGGGGAGGAGCACCGGACCGAGAGAGCCGAGGTCAACGTCGCCTGCATTGAGGGCTGGCCAGTCGCTGGGAGCGAAGTAGTCGCGCACCTCGAGCTGCGGGCTGAGGCGGATGACCGCATCCCCGAAGTCGAAGCTGCCCTGCGACTCGCTGTTCCCAGTGGTCACCCAGAGGTCACCGCTCGAGTCAACGACCGGCCCGGCAGGGTTCCAGATCCCCGCCATGCGGCTCGTGGGGACGACGTAGCTCGAGAGCGCTCCGCTCCCGTCCGCCGCGGCCGACACCACTGCGCCGCGATATTGGCCGCAGTCGCCGTATAGACCGCCGAACGGGACGTAGATGCGGCCCCCGGCGAGCGAAAGCGCCCCCCGCTCCTGCTCGACGAGAGGCGACAGGCCCGGCGGGTCGATCGCGCGATGCCACCGCACGACCCCAGTGGCGAGGTCGAGGGCGAAAAGCTCATGATGAGGCCCGGTGCGGAGATTGGCCACGACGAATATCGTCCCGGCCGAGACGTCCACCACAGGCGTCCCGGTGATCCCAGACGGGTCGATGTTGCCGCAGGGAAGCAAGTTACCCGGGACGGGCGGTCCCAGCGTGGCGCGCCAAACTGTCGCGCCAGAGGCTGCGTCGAGTGCATACACCGAGTTCGCCTCGGTGGCGACCACCACTCGGTCGCCCACAACCAGCGGCTGAGCATACAGGGCGCCATCCAGCTGAGCCGAGGCCCACGCCTGCCGAACTTTGCCGAGAGGAAGCTGATCGGAGGACACGCCGCTACGCGCAGCATCATGATGATAGGCGGACCAGTCGCCCGCGCTCCCAGAGGGCGTCGTCGTGGGAGGCGTAGTGGACAAGGTCGAGCCAGGCACCGTCGATGGAGACGCAGTGGTCGGTGCCGAGGACAGCGTCGTCGTGGAAAGGGGAGCTACAGTCGTGGTGACCGCGCCTCCGCACGATGCGAATGCCACCGCGAAGCCAACGACGGAGGTCGCGACCAAGAGCCGCAACCCTGCTCTCGAGCCAAAGAGGCGGACTCGGACCACCCCGCGCCCCCGACCCGGCCATTGCCCCCGCAGATCGTACCTAGGTTTCATCCCCAGATCCCTCTCGCGACGATGCCCCCCGCAGCGCAGGGCGTAACAAGCCTAGGGAAACGAAGAATCGTCGTCCTCGCGAACGGCCGTTCGAGGGAACGGCCGCCACCCTCAAGCCCACAGCCGAACTGGCCGCAGGCCAGTCGGGCCAGCGCCCAGCTTCAGCTACACGGTTCCAGTTTGGCCTGCTTGAGGAGTCGGCGCTGGCCGTCCTCGAGAAAGAAGACTAGGCAGTTCTCGCCTCTCACCTCGGCCACGTATCCGCGCCCAAACTCTGGATGACGCACTCGGTCGTGCTTCATAAGCATAGGGGTACCTGCGGGTGCCTCGGCATCCGGTTCGGGAGCAAAGCTGGACATATCGACCATCCTTCCGAGCGTCGGGTGGGATTTGCTACTCGGCGGCGGAGAGATGCGCTACGTGCGACGCCTGCGCCGGCGGAGTCTTGCCAAGCATCCGCCTTGCCATCCCGGATGACACTCCCTGCACTTCGGGGCCCCGGGCCCTCATTCTTCGAATCGCGGGCGCTCGGACGCTATTGTCTCATTTTTCGGCCGCCAAGGCCGGTGCCCCGTTGCGCCGCCGTCAGATCACCGGATTCCCACCCTTGCCGCCGGTGTGTTTTCGCGGGCCGCACAAGTGGTCAACGACCCTTACACGCCCGCGTGCCGCTCCAGAAGCGCCGACGCCGTGCTCGGAGGAACGGGCGCGCTGAAGAACTCACCCTGCCACATGTCACACCCGATGGAATGCAGCTTCTCCAACTGCTCGTATTCCTCCACTCCCTCGGCCACCACCTGCATGCCTAGCGATCTCGCGAGGCTTACCACTGCCGCCGCAACCGAGACGCCCTCGTCCGTGTCGCTGATCGCCTCCACAAAGGGCCTGGCCATTTTCAGGATGTCGATCGGATATTCCTTAAGCCGATTGAGCGAGGAGTATCCGGTTCCGAAGTTGTCGATGGCCATGCGGATCCCAGTTTCTCGCAGAGCTGCAAGCGTCTCCAGAACGCCCAGCCTGTCATCGGCGAGAACGTCCTCGGCGATCTTGAGCACGAGCCGTCGCGGCGCTACGCCCGAAGCAGTCAAGATGGCCACGATCCCGTCGACCAATCCGGGCTCCCCCAGTTGGCGCGGGGAGAGGTTCACCATCACCTGAAGACCATGGTCGGGAAGGCGAGCGTCCCACTCGCAAAGAGACCGGCACGCTTGCTCCAGCAGTTCATAGCCGAGAGGCACAATGAGGCCTGTTTCCTCAGCGAGGTCGATGAAACTCTCGGGTGAAAGCAGACCACGAGTTGGGTGCTTCCAGCGGGTAAAAGCCTCGAGCCCG
>JADGPI010000211.1 GCA_017882525.1 Thermoleophilia bacterium | reverse complement strand
TCACAGTCCTATCCTTGACTGGCGCGGCCAGTTTTCCCGCCAGCGGCGCGAGCGGCCCCTGGGCAAGGACTTCTTGGGCGGGCCGCCGTAGCACCCGGTCTTCGGCGATCCCGAGCAGGGAGGTCATGGCCCGGTTGGCGAGTACCACGTCGCCTTCGCGGTTTACCACCAGCACCGCGTCCCGCAATGAGGAGACGAGTGAGTGCGTCTGCGTCTTCTCTTCGGCGAGTGCGAGGAGGCCAGCTTCGTGCTCGCGGCGCAACCGCTCGGCTTCCACCCGGGCCTGCTTGTGGCGCGCGAGCGTCTGCACCACGCCGATAAGGTCCTCGGGCGAGAATGGCTTGGGCAGGAAGAAATCCACCCCCTGGCGGGTAGCGGCGATGGCAGTGTCGATGTTGGCGTAGGCCGTGATCATGCAGGTCATGGGCTGCAGGTCGTTGCGCTTGATGGCCTGTAACAGCATCAACCCGTCGATGTCGGGCAGCCGGTAGTCGAGTAAGGCGACATCGTAGTCGTTGGCTTCGAGCAACGCGAGCGCCTTCTCCCCGGTGTCGCAATCGTCCACGTTGTAGCCCTCGAGCTCGAGGATCTGTCTGATGCCCGTCCGGACTCCGTACTCGTCGTCCACTACGAGGATATTGGCAGGGATCACGGTCGTCACTCTTTCCCCCTCGCCTCGTCCCTACGCCGTGCCGCCGGGCGTCCGGCACTGGTTCAAGCCGCAGCCCTGCGTATCGCAGCCGCCTAGCAGCTCCTCCGCAACGCTCAACAGTTGCTTCCCAGTCACCGGTTTGTCGATGAAACGGTCGAGCCGCGACCACGAGCGAAGGCCGTCGGCCTCGTCGCTGAACCGCTCCCCGGTCGCCGCGGCCACTCCGCTCAGCATGACGATAGGCGTGTCGGTTAGGCGCTCGCGCTTGCGGATCTCGTAGCCAAGCCGGAAGCCGCTGTCGAAGCGCTCCATCATCAGGTCCAAGAAGATGATGTCCGGGGTGGTGACATCCAAAGTCTCCATGGCTTCACTGCTGCTCGCCGCAGTGAGCACTTCGTGGCCGCGGCTCCCGAAATAGGCGGCTTGAGCCTGGAGAAAATCGCGATCGTCGTCTACGAACAGGATGGTCCATGCGGTGCTCATATCACATACTCCTTGGGAGGTTGGTTCGGTAAGAAGGGCTTCTCTGTCGTCATGGGCTTCTCACCGGCCGCATGGGTTATGGGGATCTCCACGTGGAAAGTGGTGCCTTGATCGGGTTGGGACTCGAACCAGATGGTGCCGCCGTGCATCTTCACGATGCCGTACGAGATCGGAAGACCAAGGCCTGTTCCCTTGCCGATGCTCTTGGTGGTGAAGAACGGCTGGAACACCTTGTCCTGAGCGCCGCCTGGGATGCCGCACCCTTGGTCGCTGACCGCGAAGTGGACCCGATGCTGCTCGGGAATCTCATATGCCGACAGTTTCACGACGCCGGTGCGGCCCTCCATGGCCTCGACTCCGTTCTTGAGGAGGTTGACTAGAACCTGCGTCATCTGATCGCGGTCCAGGTCGGCCTGCAGCCCAGGGGTCACTTCGAGTGTGAGCTCCACCCCACCGCCAGAGCGCGGTCCATGCGGCCCCGCGCCGTTCCGCCCGGCGCCGCCCGCGGTTGCCCCGCCAGGGCCGGGGCTCAAGTTGCATGCGGCCGCGTCCACGGCCGAGCGAACGAGTTCATCGATCGAGACCGCTTCGATGTGCACCCGGGTTTGCCGGGCGAAGTCGAGTAGGTTGCCGATGATCTTCTTGCAGCGCTCCGACTCGTCGGCGACGAGCTTGAGGTCGTGGCTCAGGTCGGGCCGGTCCTCGAGCTTGCGCCCCAGGATGTGGGAGTAGAGCAGGATGCTGCTGAGTGGGTTGTTCAACTCGTGGGCGACGCCGGCCGCCATCTGCCCCATCGAAGCCAGCTTCTCGGTGTTGATGAGGTGGCGGTGCACTTCACGCAGGTCTTTCCACGGCACGCGAAGCTCGTGGCAGACCCGCTCGGCCTGCTCGATCATGAACGGCAGGCACATGGCTTCCTCCGCCATGCCGCTCACCACCGCGGTGGCCTTGGCGCGGCAGGTGGGGTATCCGCAGGCTCCGCAGTTGAGCTCGTCTTCGGGGAAGAACTTGTTGGTGCGGGCCAGGATCTCCCGGATCTTCTCTTCACTCGGCTGGTCGTACCGCCGGTCGTCGGAGGTGTACTCACGACCGAGCCAAAGAGAGGTATCCGTCTCATCGCAGGCAGGCAGCTCTCCGGATCCCTGCCGGCGAAGGCTGTCGGCCGCGAACTCGATCACCCGGCGCTTGCGCATCACGGCCGGCTCCAGGGTCTGCACCCCTGGTCCGCAATAGCAGCCGTTGCACATGAGGGCTTCCACCAGCAATGCCTTGTCGGTCTCACCCTCGGGGAGCGCGTCAAGGGCCTGGATGGTCTCGTCGTGACCGCTTACCACGATCAGCTCCGGGTCGAGGATCCCGCCGCCCAATCGGGCGCTTTCCAGCATTCCTCCGGGGATCGGAAAGACACGGGCTTCTCCCGCGAACGGGGGGTCGAAGTCGCTGGCGGGGGTTTGCGCCGGGTCGATGCCGCGCGCGGTGAGCACGGTCGTCGCCTCGGTCAGCGTGAGGACTTCATCCACGACTCCCACAACTCCGGGGTACCGTGCCTCACCTTTTTTCGCCACGCAAGGCCCAATGAACACACAGCGGACGTGCTGGCCATACCGAGCTTTCACGGCAAGGGCCGTCGCCACCATGGGAGAGACGATGGGAATGAGTCGCTCGGTGAGTTGGGGGCGGTATTTCCGCACGTATTCGACCACCGCGGTGCACGCGGTTGCAATGTGGACGCCTGTCGGGTGCTCGCCAAGGTAGTCGCGGTAGGCCTGATTCACGAGTTCCGCGCCATATGCGACTTCCACCACATACGCGAAGCCCACTTTCCGAAGAGCTCCGACGACTTGCGCGGGCGGCGCGGAGAAGCCTGCGGGAAACGACGGGGCCAGGAGAGCCGCGACCGTGCCGCCCCGGTCGAGCAGCCAGAACGCACGTTCGGTGCTGTCGAGATACGCTTTGGCGTTCTGCGAGCAGACGATGGTGCAGTTGCCGCACCCGATGCAGCGTTCGGTCACCACTGAAGCCTGGCCATCCTCGATGCGGATCGCTTTGGCCGGGCAGTCGCGCACGCACGTGAAGCAGCGGCGGCAGTTCTGTTTGATGGTTGTGATGATGCCGTCCACGGGGCCCTCAGTCTTCCCTGCCGGCGGCCGCCGCGGCCGCGCCGACGGCTGCGAGCGAAGGGGCTTCGCGGACGGGCGCCTGGGCTGCGGCCGCGCGCGGAGCGGCCGCGTCGGCCGCATGGTGCGCGGCGCCGCTCACTGCCGAAAGGGGGGCATCATCGCCGTTACCGCCACTTCGGTCCGCGTACTCGCGGTGCAGCAGGTGATGCGACACTTCACTGAGCGGACGGCCCAGAAGGTCCTGGTAGAGGGCAGCCACACCGGCGTTCTCGTGGGAGCCGCGGGCGTCCGAACGCAGGTCGGCTTGGTAGAGATTTCCCTGCCTTTTGCGCACGTCCTCGATCTCGCTGCCATACGGTTGGCCGCCGCCGCCCACGCACCCTCCGGGACAGGACATGACTTCCACGAAATGAAGATCCGACAACACTTCGTCCAGGGCCGGGCGCAGCCGGCCAAGGCCGTTGATTACGCCCAGTTTCAGGGTGGTCCCGCCGAGCTCAACGGTGAAGCACTTGACGCCGTCGAGACCTCGAGCCTCGGTCGTCAACTCCATCGTCGCGGCGTCACCTCCCACCAGGGTGGCCGCTGTTCGCACGGCCGCTTCCATCACCCCGCCACTGCCGCCGAAAAGGCGACCGGCGCCGGTGGCTTCCGAAAACGGCGGGTCGAGAGGCGTTTGTTCTTCGAATGCAGCGAAGTCGATGCCGAAACGATCCCACAGCGCGTCCAGTTCGCGGGTGGTGAGCACGTAATCGACGTCTCCTTGGTCCTGTGCCTCGAACTTCTTGGCCGTGCAGGGCATGAGAGACACGACTACCAGTCGCTTGCCGTCGAGTCCGGCATAGCCTGGGTAAAGCTCTTTGATCAGGGCGCCCGCCATCTGCTGGGGCGACTTGCACGTGGAGAGGTGGGGGATGAGGTCGGGCCGGTGCGTTTCCACGAATTGGACCCAGGCCGGAGAGCAGCTCGTGAACATCGGGAGGACGCCGCCCTTTTGGACCCGCTGGAGAAGCTCGGTGGCCTCTTCCATGATGGTCAGGTCGGCAGCGAAACAGGTATCGAAGATCGCGGTGAAGCCGACATGTTTGAGCGCTGCCGCCAGCCGCTCGAGGGTCGAGTGGACGTCTTGCCGTTTGCTGTGGCCTTTCAGGAGAGTGGCCGGCACTGCCGGCGCTATCTGCGCCACCACCACTGTGTTTGGATCGCCAAGCTCTGCCACGACCGCGTCGACGTGGCTCCGTTCGACGAGCGCCCCGGTGGGGCAGACCCGCACGCATTGACCGCAGTATACGCACCCCGAGACGTTGAGCCCCGCGTAAAAACCAGGAGCGACCTGAGTGCGGAAGCCTCGCCCGGTAAAATCGATCGCTCCCACTCCCTGGACGTGCTGGCACATGGTCACACAGCGTCCGCAGAGCACGCATTTGTTAGGATCTCGCCAGATCGCCGGCGAAGAGATGTCGATAGGTTGGTCTTTCTTGACTCCTGCGTACCGCCGCTGCCGCACGCCGAGGTCACCGGCCAAGTCGGCCAGTTCGCATTTGCCGGATCGCGAACAGGTGAGGCAGTCCTGCGGATGGTTGGCCACGAGCAACTCCACGATGGCCCGGCGCGCCTTGAGGACGCGCGGCGTGTGGGTGCGGACCACCATGCCTTCCGTCGCGGGCAGGGTGCAGCTGGTCTGGAGCCTGGACATACCCTCGACTTCCACCACGCAGAGGCGGCAGGAGGCCGAGGGTGACGGGGCCCAGTCGAGCGAGCACAGATGTGGGATGTTGATGCCGGCCCTGCGGGCCACTTGGAGCACCGTCTCGCCGGGAGCGGATCGCAGCTTCTTGTCGTTGATCGTGACGTTCATGGCAGACCTTTCAAGCCACCGCTGCGACGGCCTGCTTGGGGCAGGCGTCGGCGCAGGCCCCGCAGCCGACGCAACGGTCGACGACGATGTAGTGGACCTTCTTGCGTTCCCCGACGATGGCGCCGCTGGGACAACTCTTGCGGCACTGTGTGCAGCCCGTGCACATCGAGGTGTCGATGCTGTACGTTCGGAGGCCCTGGCAGACGCCGGCGGGACAGACGTTCTCCATGATGTGGGCCTCGTACTCGTCGCGAAAGAACCGGAGCGTCGAAAGGACGGGGTTGGCGGCGGACTGTCCGAGCCCGCACAGCGAGGTGTCCTTGATGGTATCCGCGAGTTCTTCAAGGTGGAGGAGACCGCGGAAGCGCTCGAGCTGGCGGATCTCTTCTCCCACCGGCCGCTCAGTGAGGGCCACGAGAATCTCGTGCATGCGTGTGGTGCCTTCCCGACACGGGGTGCATTTGCCGCACGACTCGTTGCGGATGAACTCCATGAAGTACTTGGCCACGTCGACCATGCAGGTCCGCTCGTCCATCACGACCATGCCCCCGGAGCCCATCATGGCGCCGAGTTCCTGCAGTTTACCGTAGTCGGTGGCCACGTCCAGCAGGTGCTCGGGGATGCAGCCGCCGCTCGGTCCGCCGATCTGGACCGCTTTCAGCCGGTGCCCTTCAGGAGCGCCGCCGCCGATCGCGCATACTATCTCGCGCAACGGGATGCCCACCGGCACCTCTACCAGGCCGGTGTTCCGCACCTGGCCGCTCAGGGCGAAGACCTTGGTGCCGGCCGCGTCACCCAAGCCCAGGTCGCGGAACCACTCTGCCCCGCGGCGTAGGATCTCCGGGACGTTCGCCAGGGTCTCGACGTTGTTGAGCACGGTCGGCTTGCCATGGAGGCCGCTCACAGCCGGGTACGGCGGCCGAGGACGGGGCGTGCCCCTGCCCCCTTCGATGCTGGCTAGGATGGCCGTCTCCTCACCGCAGACGAATGCCCCGGCGCCTTGTTTGATACTGATGTCGAAGTCGACGAGGCTTCCGAAGATGTTGGTGCCCAGGAAGCCGGCCCGGCGGCACTGGTCTATGGCATCCTGCAGGCGTTCGATCGCGAGCGGGTACTCGGCCCGGCAGTACACGTAACCTTTGCTCGCGCCGATCGCATACGCTGCGATCAGCATGCCTTCGAGCACCCGAAACGGGTCGCTCTCGAGCACCGCGCGGTCCATGAACGCTCCGGGGTCACCCTCGTCGGCGTTGCAGATGAGGTACTTCTGAGCGCGCGGGGTTTCCAATGCGATCTTCCACTTCCGCCCGGTGAGGAAGCCCGCCCCGCCCCGGCCCCGAAGTCCGGAGGCAAGTACTGTGTGGCACACCTCTTCGCGGGTCATGGTAGTGAGCGCCCGTACGGCGGAGGAGAAGCCGCCGGCAGCGAGGGCCGCGTCCACAGACCCGGGATCTATGACGCCGCAGTTCTGGAGTACCACACGGGTCTGGCGCTCGAAGAACGGTGTTTCCCCGATGAGTGGGATGTCCTCGTAGCTGGGGCTGCCTGCCCCGGCAGCACTCGACGGGTCCGGGTACCGACCGTAAAGGAACCGGTTGCGCAGTTCGCCGCGCTCGAAGACGCTCTCGAGGAACTCGGCGACGGTGTCCGGGCCCAGGTCGCAATAGGAGAGGCGGACTCCATCCCGGCCTCGCATGTCGACGAACACTTCGCGCTGGCAATAGCCCACGCAGCCGACTGCCACCACAGACACCGGTAGGGAGCGCGCCGCAAAGTATTCTCGAGATCTCTCGATGACCCGAGCGGCGCCGTTGGCCAGACCACATGTGCCGGCACCCACGTAGAGGACGATGTCTTCGCCGCCGCGGAGCACGCGCGCGCGCCGTTTCCCGCGCTCCTCCGAACACTCCGGGGACTGGTGGCATGCCGGACCGTTCTGGATGCAGTAGACCAGGTCCCTGCAAGGGTTACTGAGGGTGTGGGTGCAGCGGGAGCAGCAAGGGACGACAAGCGTGCTCTCGGTCATGACAAGCTCACTTCCTGTGGAGCGACCTGGAGCGGGCTTCCGGCGTTGTCCAGCAGTTCGTCGAGTTTCTCCAGCGTGAGATGGCCGTAGAACTCGCCGTCCAGCTTCAAGACCGGAGCGATCGAGCAGGCCCCCAAGCAGGCAACGCTGAGGACGGTGAAACGACCGTCGGAGGAGTTGCCGTCCTCGCGCAGCTTGAGCCGCCGCTTGAGGTGCTGTGCCAGAGCCAGGCTCTGTTTGACATGGCACGCCGTTCCCCGGCAGATCTCGATGACATGCTCGCCCAAAGGCGCGAAGCGGAATTGGTTGTAGAAGGTCGCCACTCCGTACACCCGCGCGACAGAGGTGTCGAGCGCGGCCGCGAGAGCGCTCATCGCCTTCTCAGAAACGTGACCCTCCCGCGCCTGTATCTCCTGAAGCAGGGGGATCAACTGGTCGGTTGCAAACTCGCCTCGCTCTGCGAGGCCGCGTTCCCTGATGATCTCGGCGACGGAGCTCACGGCTAGGCCTCTTCCGCCAGTGGCCACGGCGTGTGCCGTTCCTCCTCCCGCTCGAGCAGCAGGTCGATGCGCGCGGCGAGGTCGGCGAGGCGGACCGGTTTCTGGAAGAACGTCTCAGCCGGCCAATCCTGGCCCATGAGCGAGGCGATGACCCTTTCTCTGGTCTCCTTCTGGACGTTGAAGCCGGAGACCATGATGATGGGGATGTCTCGCGTAGGCCCATCGGTCTTCAGAGCGCTGGCAAAGACCATACCCTCTTCGTCGTAGTCCATCATCACATCGAGGACGATGAGGTCGGGCCGGCTCTCCACGATCCGCGCGTAGGCCTCCCGGCCGTTGTGAGCCGTGGCCACTTCGAAGCCGCGTGCTCCGAGAAAAGCCTCCATCGACGCCACGAGGTCGCGGTCGTCGTCCACGACGAGGATCTTTTTGGTCGTCATGTCCTCCTCCTTCTGCTTCGGCAGGCCCCCGAAACCTGGCCTGCCATTAGTTACCTACTTCACAGTGAAACGGTTCACAATAGAAAGGAAAAAAATACCGCCTGACTTTCCCCATCGCTCCCTACTCTCCCTCCCGCCGACTCAGAAAGGAGAGCTTCTCCAACTTGGCCGAGATGTCCATGTGCTCCACGAAACAACCCGGCGGAGGGGCGACGCGCTTCGGCACGAAGTTCAAGAACGACCTGACCCCCGCGGCAGCCGCCCTGTCCACGAGTGCTTGGATACCCTCAGGTCTAGACGCAAGGATTCCCACGCGCACGGCGTAGTCTGCCACCACCGTCTCCAGATCGGCGAGCGCATAGCAGCGACGCCCAGCGAAGACGTGTCCTATCTTCTCCTGGTCGAGGTCGAAAGCCACGGCGATCTGGAAGCCTCGCTCCTCGAAGCCTCGATACGACAGCAAGGCCCGACCCAAGTCGCCGACCCCGAAAAGAGCGACCGCCTGCACGTTGTCGGTGCCCATGATGCGGCTAATGGTCCGGCTCATCTGATAGACGTTGTAGCCGCGGGAGATATTGCCGAAGGTGCCAAAGCTGGCGAGATCACGCCGCAGTTGGGCGGGTGTGACTCCTACGAGGGCGGCGAGGCTCTGCGAATGGATGTACTCGACGCCCTCATGATCGAGTTCCTCCAGAATCCGCCGATAACTGCTCAGCCGCTCGACGGTATGGAGCGAAACTCGCTTGTCGGGCCGACTGTTGCGTTCCGTTTGGGCCTTCGGAGGGTCGGCTGTTTCCGCCTCTGTCTCCAGAGAGATCGGGTCACGGCCTTTTGTGTCTTCGGAGCCCATCCGGTCCTCCTCGCTTCCGTATGGTGAATTAAATCACAGTAAGTCATGCAATGTCAACGGAACTGTTCATGAATGGGTCGAATCAGACCGAACGCGGGCGGGTCAGGCAGTGAGACAGACACTATTTATACACCGGAGCGCTATCTTCCTATAATGACTTGACGCCATGTGTGTTGTGATGTGGTTTGGTGTGGTTTGAAGTGTTGTATCGATCCGGCGTCTTCCGACTGGCGTCTTCTCAGGCGGCAGCCCGCGGCGCCAAGACCTAGGGAGCCCACATGGTGCTGTCAGTCGTGCTCTTGCTCGAGGAAGCGACCGAGACCAACGTCCGTTATGTCGAGCGGGCAGGGGGAAAACCGCCGGTGATCGGTGCTCTCGAGATCGAGAGGTGGGCGCTGCCGGAGCAGGTCCCCCCGGAGATCCGGCTGACCCTCGAGTTTCTGAGGGAGCCTCGCTCTGCCGGCGACCCCAGCGTCGCTTCGCCCTCCGGTTCGTACACCGTCAGCCGCGAAACCCTCACCACCGGCAACAAGGTGACCATCGTCAAGAACACTGTGGCAGGGACCAAATACCCGCCGGAATGGCTCGCGCAGTATCTTGGCAAGACCGGTGTCGTGCTGTGGACCACCCATGAAGGGGCCATGGTCCAGCTTGCCGGGGGAGCCACATGGTTCCCGTACGCCGAGTTAAGAGTCGAGGGCTAGGGCCGGTTCGGTCCCCGCAGGTGTGACTCGGTGCCCAGCCCGGGCCGCCGCGCGCTCGCTCGCGCCCGCACCGGCGCCAGCTGAGTGACGGGAGTCATGGACTTCGCCGCCTCCCAATCAGAGCATCCGAGGTATAAGCTGGACGTTAGCATCAGACACGCGCATCAGTAGTCGTCAGGGGTGACTTCTTACAGCTACCTTATGCCGGCACTGATACCGTGAACCGCGGCCCTACTGTCAGCGACCCGAAAAACGGGGCAAGAGTGGGCAGACTGCGACGGATCCGTTGGTGGGGCTGGACCATCGTGGCTCTGGTCATCCTGATTGCGGCCGCGGGTGGGTTCGTTTGGATCGAACACGCGCGCTCAGTCCAGATGGCCGCGGTCTCGCCCGAGCAGGGTGCGCGTTTGGCTTCCGCCTCGGTCAAGATCTCGTGCTCGCTTCCCGGGTACGTTCCCGGCAGAGGCACGGTCACTGTAACGGTAGACGGAAAAGCCCTTGACGCTTCGAGTCTGGCCCTGCGTACCGACGGTGCCGAGGCCACTGTTTCGCTCGCCGACGGCACCCATACGGCAGCCGTGGAGTACACGTCGGCGGACATCTTCTCGCGACGGCTGTCACGCTCTTGGAGCTTTTCGATCGATACCACCTCGCCCGAGGTCCGTGTTGTGTCGCCTTCGCCGCTCGCGATCCTCAGCCAGAAGTCGAACCATTTCGTGGCCACCTTCAGCGAGGATGCTACAGCGACCCTGTCCGTGGATGGCAAGAACGTGGCGTTGACATTGGGCGGCTCCTCCGCTTCGAGTACGGCGTCTGCAGCCGGAGCCGTCTCCGCAACGGGCGACTCATCGGTCAATGCGGGGCGGACGGTGCAAGGGGACCTGTCCCTGACTGAGGGAAAGCACGAATTCACCCTCACAGTCACTGATCCGCTGGGTAATCGGACCGTCCAGGAGTGGGAAGCCTGGGCCGACTATACGGCTCCGACGGTGCAAGAGGCAGAATGGCCGGGCGACACGTGGAAGCAGACCTCCGCCGCCCTCACCCTTGCCATAGCCGACAATTTTCCGGACAAACTCGTGATGTCCGCCAGTGTGGACGGACAGAATACCAGCCTACTCCGAACCAGCACCGTTACTAACGGCACCGCATCGCCCGCCGCGACCGGCAAGCCGGCCGCGAAGACTTCCACCGCCAAGAAATCGACGTCCACCACTGCCACCATCGGCACGTCGCCAAGCCCATCGAGCGTCGCCGCGGCTCAGCCCAGGTACTATCTTCTGGCCACGGGCGAACTGTCCGAGGGAACCCACGATGTGAGCGTTTCGGTGCAGGACCTCGGAGGTCACGTGTCGACCTGGCATCGCACCTTTCTGGTCGACACCACGGAGATCTTCGGGGCGCGGCCGCTGGGCGAGGGAGCGACCGGTAAAGACGTGGTGGAGCTCCAGAAGGTCCTGACCGCGAAGGGTCTCTACACTGGAGAGGCCAACGGCGTCTATGACAGCGCTACCGCGCAGGCAATGGCCGCTTTCAACCAGTCGCGAAACCTCACCGGGGGCACATCAGCCAACGCAGATGCTCTTGCTCTCATGATCGGCTCTATCCGCATCGACATCTCGGAGCGGAAGCTCTATCTCTTCTCTGATGGGAAACTGGCGAAAACGTACTCGGTCGCCATCGGCCAGCCGGCCTATCCCACCCCAGTGGGAAACTGGAAGATCATCTCGAAAGTGCGCAATCCCATTTGGACTCCCCCGAAATCTCCCTGGGCCGTCGGATTGGACCCGGTGCCGCCGGGGCCGGGCAACCCACTCGGCACCCGTTGGATGGGGCTCTCGGCGCCGGCGATAGGTATCCACGGCACAGACGCGGACTGGAGCATCGGCACCGCCGCCTCTCATGGTTGCATTCGGATGCACATCCCCGACGCGGAGGACCTTTTCACGCGCGTCTACATCGGCACGCCGGTACAGATCGTGCCGTAGCTTCCCATTGAGCCAAGTCGGGTATATTGACCCCGGTCGGGCGCAAATGACGCGTGAGGGTGGAGGGTGACGTGGCTGAGATCGTCGATATCGCCATCGTGGGAGGCGGCCCCGCGGGTCTGACCGCGGCGCTCTACGGAGCGAGAGGCAGGGCGCGCACGGTGGTGTACGAAGCCGGGCTGCCCGGCGGGCAGATCGTCACCGCTTCATGGGTGGAGAATTACCCGGGCTTTCCCGAGGGAGTCGGCGGTATGGAGCTGGGCGATCTGTTCCTGAAGCAGGCCCAGAATGCCGGTGCAGAGATCAGAACCCTTGCCCCGGTCGTGTCCGTGAAAAAGGAGGGCTGCGACTTCGTTCTAGGGTTGGACGGCGAAGAGGTCACGGCCCGTGCCCTCATACTGGCCACAGGAGCGGTGCCGAAGAAGCTCGCGGTGGACGGTGAGGCGAAGTTCGCAGGACGGGGAGTCTCGTGGTGCGCCACGTGCGACGCGCCCCTGTATCGCGACAAGGTGGTGGCGGTCGTGGGCGGGGGCGACGCGGCCACCCAGGAAGCTCTCTTCCTCACGAAGTTCGCCAGCCAGGTGCATCTCATCCACCGGCGGGAAGAGTTGAGGGCCACGGTCTGCATCCAGGAACGCTGCTTCATCAACCCGAAGATCACCATGCACTGGTCGAGGACCATCGAGGAGATCGTGGGTGTGGACGGCAAGGTGTCGGGCCTCAAGTTGCGTTCCACTGAAGACGGCAGTGAGGACTTTCTGCCCGTCGACGGGGTGTTCATCTTCGTAGGCGTAGACCCGCAGAACTCTCTCATCAAGGGGCTTTGCGAACTCGACGAAGAGGGTTTCGTCAAAGTGGACCGCAACGGCCTGACCTCTTGTCCCGGCCTTTACGCAGCCGGCGATGTGAGCGACTACGAGCTGAAACAGGTTGTCACCGCCTGTGCCCGTGGCGCGTTCTCCGCGTATCACGCCCTCCACTATGTGGACACGAAGCTCTGCGGTATCTGAACGACGCGCCACCCGTCGGTCCGCTCTCGCGGGATCGCCAGGCAGGAGTCCGGCGCGCCGACCAGTAATAGTGTCTTGTTCGCCAGGTCCTGGCTTTAGCTTGCCACTTGGTCTTGGCCGAGCATCGGGTTGCAGGCCTTGCGCTCAGAGGGAAAAACGGGGAGAAGGAGTGCGCCATGGTTAGGTGTGGCTTGAATCGGAGCGTCAGGTTGGCGGCGCCGCTCCTGCTTGCAGGACTGCTCGCTTGCTTGGGCGTCATGGGATCGGGCGGGGTTGCCAGTGCCGCCGCCCTAGTTCTGCCCCCGCACGTGATCAGCCGCACGCCGGCCGATGGACAAACGGACATCCCGGTCAACCAGGCGATTACCATCACTTTCGACCAGGACCTGGACCCGGCCACGGTTACCGCGGGCAACTTCTCCGTCCTCAAGGCCACGGGATTTCCCCTGCCGGCGACTGTGACATACGATCTGGGCACCAAGACTGCCACTCTTACGCCCACGGCTCGCCTCACCGCGGGATCCACCTACTACGTGACTCTCTCGACCGGAGTGCATCTGGCGACCAAACAGTCCGTGTCGCAATCCGACATCGTCTGGCACTTCGACACCGTCCCACCCATACCACCGCACATCGTCAGCCAGGCTCCGGCGGATGGGGCGGTCAACCAGTCGATCGCCCCCGCGATTTCAGTGGTGTTCGACAGCGACATGGATCCGGCCACCTTCACTTCCTCCACGTTCCACTTTGCGAAGCAAGGCGGCGCCCCTCTTCCTGCTGCCATCAACTACAACGTCGCTACGAGGACCGCCACCCTCACTCCGCAGGCCCAGCTTCTGGAGAACACCAAGTATCAGATCTCGATGACCGCCGAGGTTCGGGCTTTGGACGGGATGTTCGTGCTCGGAGCACCATTCGTTTGGACTTTCACGACCATCCCGGCCGTTCCGCCACAGATCGTCGCGCGCACGCCCGCGGACGGCGACGTGGACGTGCCTCTCGACGTCCGGGTCTTCGTGACCTTCGATTGGGATCTCAGTAAGGACACGCTGACTTCGGCCAGCTTCACCATCAAGAAATCGGGAGGCATGCCGCTCCCGGCCGACGTCACCTGCAACGGGAAGACGGCTACGCTCAAGGCCGTCGCCGATCTCGACCCCGAGAGTACCTACATCGTGACCATGGACGGCACCATCAAGGGTTCGAGCGGCGCGAGCATCCTGGGAGCACCGGTGTCGTGGAGCTTCAAGACCAAGGCCGCGCCCTGGCTGTTCAGCGACGTACCTCCCACCAGCGCCTACCATGCCGCCATCGTGCAGTTGGCCACCCGGAAGATCATCGGCGGCTTCACCGACGGCACGTTCCATCCCATCGCCCCTGTCACACGGCAGCAGTTCGCCAAGACGGTCGTCCTGACCCTCGGCTACGCCGTCTCCGAGCAGAACGTCTCTCCTTTCACCGATGTTCCGAAGACCACTGCCGGTCATCTCGTAGATCCCAACGACCCGCTGTACCCGGATCACTACGTGGCAGTGGCTGCGTCTCACCACATCACGCAAGGCAAGACGGCCACATTGTTCCTTCCCTACGGCAACATCACCCGGTTCCAGGCCATCACGATGGTGGTGCGGGGCCTTGACGACCTACACCCTGGTCTGCTGAAGACTCCCCCGTCCAGCTATCACTCCACGTGGTCCACGGGTCTGAGCCCGGATCATGGGCAGAACGCCCGGCGCGCCGAGTACAACCTGTTGCTCGCCGGTCTCCCGCTCGACGATCTCGATCCGCTCGGCCCGATCACCCGGGGAGAGGTCGCCCAACTCGAATGGAACGCCCTCATCTTGCTCCAGCAGTAAACGCCTTCGTGCCCGCCTAGTTTGGCTACCCGCCTCTCGCGTAATAGTTACGAGAGAGGCGGGACGGCGCAGCGCACCTTTTGTTGTGGCGCCCCGAACGACGACGGCAAGGAGGAATCATGGCACTGGAGAACCTCCCGGAGCCTGAAAACGAGCTGAGCGCTGCCGTGAGGGACATGAAACGGGCGGTGGCATCACTCATGGAAGAGCTCCAGGCAGCAGCTTGGTACGACATGCGGGTGGAGACCAGCAAGGATCCCAGGCTGAAAGCGGTTCTCGCGCACAATCGCGACGAAGAGAAAGAACACGCCGCCATGCTTCTCGAATGGATCCGGCGCAACGACGCGGTCCAGGCGAAAGAGCTCAAGGATTACCTCTTCACCGAGGGATCCATAACCAGCCTCGAAGAGAAGAACAAATAGCCACGCCGCCACGCGCGGCTGCTTACCCGCGAGCAGCGGACGGGATGCGGGTGAGAGCGGTAGTGACTGGGCCAAGTTGGGTACTAACCTCTTGCCCGTGCTGAGCGACCCTGGCTGATTGCTGGGAGGTAATGAATGGACGGCGAAGGCAGGTTTACGGCCGAGGAGGCGCAGGCCATCGGCGAGAGCCTGGGCATCGACTGGTCGGCGTTCGAGGTCGATCAATTCCGGCGTGGCATGGACGTGGAGTTGGAGCATGGACTCTGCGATTCCCAGACGAACGTCACGGCCGACGATCCTCAGACTACTGGGAAGATCGCTCTCGCGCACCTAAAGGAATACCCGGACTACTACGACCGGCTCGAGGAGATGGAGCAGGCGGCTGAGGCGTACTGGGAACCCCCGGAAGGCGAGGCCTCCGGCCCGGCAGAAGGAGCCGGCGAAGCTGGAATCAGTGATGGGGTCGAGGCCCAGGAAGCGGCGGCGTCCCCTGTCGAGACGGAAGAGCCGGACGAACATCGGAAAGAAGGGGAGAAAAAGGCTATGTCCAAGTATCTGCAGCGCGGTGACGCTCCCTTTGGCGACCGAGTCTGGGCCAAGATCGATGAGGTAGTGATCGGTGCGGCCCGCAGCCAATTGAGCGTCCGCCGGATAGTCAGTGTCGCGGGGCCGCTTGGCCTAGAGTTGCGGCACCTGCCGAAGAGAGATCAGACGTTCGCGGGAGACACCGGGATCACATTTTCGGCGAGTGCCACGTTCCCGGTGGCCCAGTTGGCGGCCAACTTCACCTTGCCAAGAAGGGACCTGGCAGCTTTCGAGGCCAATGGGATCGAGCCGGACCTGGGTGTCGTCGCCGAGGCGGCTATCTATCTGGCCATGGAAGAAGACAAGCTGCTTCTGTACGGCTCGGACACGCTTCGCGTCGCCGGGCTGACGACCACTGAAGGTGTGCAGACGGTGAAGCTTGCTCCTTGGACCAAGATCGGTGCGGCCGCGGATACCATCATCGAAGCAGTGACCACCCTCGATAGAGCTGGGTTCCACGGGCCCTATGCGCTTGCCCTTGCGCCTGACAGGTTCAATCTGCTCTTTCGCCGATACCCGCAAAGCGACGGGACAGAATTGGAGCACATCGGCAGTATTGTGACCGAAGGCGTGGTCAAAGCCCCCGCCTTGACCGACGGTGGCGTGCTGATAGCGGTGGGTAAACAATATGCGGAGATCGTAGTCGGGCAGGACTTGCGTGCCGGGTATGTCGGTCCGACCTCGGACCTGGAATATCAGCTCACAATCTCGGAAAGTCTTGCGCTGCAACTCTACGCCCCGGGAGCGATCTGCGTGATCAAGTAGGGCCGCCTGGCTTTGGCGGCGCTACTTTGTGGCACATGCTGCCGGCCCCGGTCCGCCACAGGCGCGGACCGGGGCCGCTGTCGTTTGCGAGCAGGCGCTCAGTCCTCGTTGCTGGGCCTCATCGCTGGACGGCCATCGGTATCCTGCGCGGGAACGGGGGGGCGGAGCGGTCCGGGGTGCCACAACTCCCCGAGCGTGCCGGAGCCTGCCCGTCTGCCCATCGTGCCTCCGCCGGCGCCGCGAAGGACGTACGCGATGCCCACGGCGATAACGCTTCCCACGAGGGGTCCGACGAGATAAGCCCACCACGCCGTGAAGTCTTCCAGGACGATAGCCGGTCCCAACGACCGCGCCAGGTTCATCGAGGCGCCGCTGACGGGAGCGCCGAATAGGCCGGCCAAGGCGATGTAGCCACCCACGCCGATCGCGGCCCCCCAGCCCACCGCCTGGGCGCCTGAGGCCGTGCCCAGGATCACGCTCACCAGTCCCGCCGAGAGAACTATCTCCCAGATCATGGCTGTAGTAGCTGTGACTCCTGGACCGGGCAGAGTCAAGCCCGCGGCCCCTTGCGCGCCGAGGACGGCGCGCAGGACGAGTGTGGCGAGCAGGGCGCCGGCAAACTGGGCGGCGATGTAGCCGGGCACTCGTTGCCAACGGAAATCGCGGCGCAGCGCGAACGCGATGGTGACTCCGGGGTTCAGATGGGCGCCGGACACCGCGCCCATGAAAAGGATGACGCTCATCACCATGAGGCCGGGCGCCACGACCTGCGCGGCCACCGGCACCGCATGGCCGCCGAACCGCGCGTTGACCATACCGCCGCCGACAGCCACAAGCACCAAGAGGAAGGTGCCGAAGAGCTCTGAGAAAAGCCGGCGCCATTCGAGACTCCCCTTGTCGAAATCGAGTCTCGACCGAAAGTCTGTACTGGTGCCTAGGGTCTCCGCTACGATCCAGGCGCCGGAGCGGTGCTCAGCACCCCGCTGCCGCGGCGCTTCAGGACCCGGCTGTCGGGGCGCTTCTGGCTCAGCCATGTCGTCCCTAACTGCGCGGCTCGGCGCCTAGAGGGTTTTCAGGAAGGCCACGAGCGAGTCGCTCTCCGCTTGCGTAAGCTCCCAGTGCGGCATGTATGGCTGCAGGGCCTTGCCGGTCGGGTCGATGCCCTGAGTCACTGCACGAAAGAACGAGCTGGAGTCGAAGGCCACGTCACCCGGCTGGGTGGGAGGCGCGGTCAACACACTCCAGCGGATATCGAGCGCGACGACTTGGCCCATCATCATCTGGATAGTGCGACCACGGGCGTCGGATCCATGACACGTGGCGCAGCCAAGGCCGGACTGCATCATCGCGATCCCTCCAGACCGGGCGATAAGGTGGCCATTTTCGTCGGTGCCGGTGAGAAAGATGCGCTGTCCAAGGGCCGCTCCTGAGACCTGTCCCGCTCCACTCCCTGACCGGCCAGGATGTAACGGCGCGTTCCTCGGCACCGTCAACGCAATGAGGGCACCTGCCACTGCCAGTCCGACCACGACGAGCACCAGTCCCACGGTGGCCTGCGACGTCCATCT
>JADGPI010000210.1 GCA_017882525.1 Thermoleophilia bacterium | reverse complement strand
TCTACCAACTACACCGCGGTGGCGCAGGTTCTGGCAAGGGGCGGGAATCGCGCGGGCATAGTCTTCGCGGTAGCGTTGTTCGCCATCGGGCTCGCGTTCAAGGTGTCGGCGGCTCCCTTCCACATGTGGGTGCCGGACGTCTATCAGGGCGCGCCCACTCCAGTGGCGGCATTCTTCTCCGTGGGGCCCAAAGCGGCGGCCTTCGCGGTGATCGTGGCGACATTCTCCACCGCCTTCCCGAGTATCGCCGCCGATTGGAGCGTGCTGTTCCTCGCACTATCGGTGATCACGATCGTCGTGGGCAACGTGTTCGCCCTGGTGCAGACCAATGTCAAGCGCATGCTCGCATACTCTTCCATAGCTCACGCCGGCTATCTGCTGGCGGGCGTGGCGGCGCTGGGCTGGGGAAAAGGGCAATCGGGCTCGTACGCGGGCCAAGCGGTGCTCATCTACCTGGCTGCGTACACCTTCATGAATCTCGGGGCATTCGGGATCCTGGCCTACCTCAAGACCCAGATGCCCGATCGCTTCGACTACTCACTGAAAGCCATGGCCGGACTCGGCCGGCGCTCACCGTGGGCCGCGGTGCTGCTCTCGTTGTTCCTGTTCTCGCTCACTGGGATCCCGGGGACGGCGGGCTTCATCGGCAAGTTCTACGTCTTTGGGTCGGTGGTGCACGCCGGCCTTATCTGGTTGGCCGTGGTTGGGGTCCTCATGAGCGCGGTTTCCGCCTTCTACTACCTGCGGGTGATCATGTACATGTTCTTCCGCGAGCCGGAAGAGGACTTCGTCGTGAAGGAGCCTATCTCCGGGGGGATGGCAGCCGCGCTGGCCGTGAGCGCCATTGCGACGCTCGTCATCGGCCTCGCGCCCGCGTGGCTGTGGGACGCGGTGGTCAGAGCTTTCGGCAATCTCTTCTCCTGACGTCGGGTCCGCCGCCCACGAGCAGGGCTCGGTGGGGGCGGCAGGAGGCCTAAGCCGTGCTTCTCGAAGCCGAGTGGGTGCTTCCCATCAGCAGTGCCCCCATCAGGGACGGCGCCGTCTGGATCGACGGCGCCGGCATCATGGACGTCGGCCCGGCGGACGACCTTCGCCAAGAGCACCCAGCCGAGGAAGCGAAGTCATTTCCGGGCTGTGTCATCCTGCCCGGCTTGGTGAACGCCCACTCGCACCTGGAGTATTCGGCCTTCCGTGATTTCGCGCGGCAAAGCGGCTTCGCAGAGTGGATGCTGCGCCTGCTCTTGGCGCGACGGAGACTTGCTGCCGAGGATTACGGGGTCTCCGCGCTGTGGGGCGCCCGCGAGTGCGTGCGCGGCGGAGTCACTTACATCGGGGACGCGGCCTTCGAGGGGTGGACCACGATCAGAGCGGCCAATGCCGCCGGACTGCGGGCTCGTGTCTATCTGGAAGCGTTCGGCATCGACGACGCGAAGTTGCCCCAGACTATGGATCGCCTCGAGGCGCGCCTTGAGGTTCTCCGAAAAGAATGCGGTCCACTTGTGGAGTTAGGGCTCTCCCCCCACGCTCCCTACACCGTCTCCGCCCGTCTCTACCGGGAAGTGGCCCGATTCGCCCGTCGTCAGGATATGCGGGTGGCGACCCACGTGGCCGAGTCGCAGGCAGAGGTGGACTTCCTGGGCGCCGGGGCCGGACCGCTCGCCAACGCTTACCGCGCAGCCAAGATGTGGCGGGGGGAACGTTGGGCGCCTCCGGGGATCCGTCCGGTGGAGTACCTGGAAAGCGCGCACGCATTGGGACCCGAGCTCCTTGCCGTCCACTGCGTCCAGGTGAGCGAGGCGGACATCGCGCTTCTGGGCGAGCGAGGTGTGGCGGTGGCTCACTGCCCGCGCTCCAACTTGCGCCTGGACTGCGGGGTGGCCCCCGTGGCCGAGTTCCTGGCCGCGGGGTTGAAAGTTGGCCTCGGCACGGACAGTGCCGCGTCCAACGACAGTCTTGATATGTTCGCGGAGATGCGCGCTGCGCTGACTTTGAGCAGGGCGCGGGCGGCGGAGCCTGCGGCTGCGCCCGGCGTCCTGGCGGCCGCGGCGCCCCCGCTCACTGCCGGCCAGGCGTTGCGCCTGGCCACGCTCGATGGGGCTCGCGCTCTGGGCGTAGACAGAATGGTAGGCAGCCTTGAGCCAGGAAAGGCCGCCGACCTTATAGTCGTTCGCCTGCCTCGCGGCCATGCGTTGGCGCGGGAGCTCGCGCCTGCCGCGCCTTCTGCGTTCGCCTGCGGCGACCCCAGCGGACTCACCCCGGCTGCCGACCCCGTTGAGACTCTCGTGACCCGGGCGAGCACCTCGGACGTGAAGTTGGTGCTGGTCGCTGGGCGGGTCGTTTTCGACGCCGCTGCTCGGACCCGTGAGGCCGACGAACGGATCGATCGCGACTTCGGGGCCGTACGCGTGAAACTCGGGCTCAGCGACTGAGTCGGCGGCCGGGTGGCCGCCCGGCCCGTAATACGGCATAATCTCCTATACACAATCCGGCACGGCTCGTGGCAGTATGAGCGCGCGAGCAGCGGCGGAGGTAACACGAGGAGATATCCGTGCTGCTTGACAGAAGGCGCATTAGAAGATGGGCGAAGTGGATCGCCCTCATACTGGCCGTGGTGTTCGCTCTCAGCTTCTTGTTCTTGGGGGTGGGCTACGGCGGTGCAGGGTTCAACCTTTCGAGCATCTTTACGGGCAAGAGCAACTCCACCACGAAAACGACGACCGTGGCCGGGAAGGTAGCCGCCTTTGAGGCCGCGCTCGCCGTGAATCCCAAAGACGTGACGGCCCTTCTGGGGTTGGCCACTGTCTACCAGGACAATGGTGACCTCACGACCGCGGCCGCGTACCTGGAAAAAGTACTTGTCGCGGATGCCACCCAGAAAGAGGTCTACATCAGGCTGGCCAACTTGTACTTGGACTCGAACGTCAACAATTACCAGTCCGCGGTCACCGTCCTCAACAAGGCGACTGTTGCGGATCCCAGCAACCCTGAGGTGTACCTGTTGCTGGGGGTGGCGCAGAACGATCTCGGTCAGACCCAAGCCGCCGTCCTGGCCTGGAGCCACTATCTGCAACTGGATCCGAACGGAGATCAGGCGCAGACGATCAAGGACCAGATCACGAAGCTGACCGCCACGACGACGACCACCAGCTCCACGACCACCACCACTACGGCCGCCAAGTAGCCGGACTGGAGGGGAAGCCCTACCCTTGTCTATGAGTGCGCGTATATACTTATTCTGCCGATATCGGGCGGACGCGCGTGATTTGCCCTACTCGGCCGGAAATACGGGGAGAAGCGCGTGAACCTAGGCATAAGCAAGGACCTCATCGGCCACGTGCTCGTGGTCCACGTGAGCGGTGACCTCGACGTGTACACTGCGCCTCAGCTCAAGGAAGCGCTGGCCGATACTCTTGCAGCAGACGGCGCCGCGTTGGTCCTGGATTTGTCCAAGGTCCATTTCATCGATTCCACCGCCCTTGGCGTGCTGGCAAGTTCCCTTCAGCAGTCAAAGTCGCATGAAGGCGATCTCCGGCTGGTGATCGACGATCCATATTTGCTCAAGATCTTCCATATCACGGGCTTTGACGACGTATTCGCCGTCTATCCCAAGGTGGCGGATGCGTTATCCGCCCGGTGATGGGGTACTAGGGGGGACGACGCCCAACGGCGCGGCGGCTCGCAGCCGCCAATATCCAGCTTCTGTTCTTGAATCAACCGGCGGGGCACGTGTTAGTTTCCCGCTGACCTTCGAGCCCGCGAGGAGCCTGTCTGGTGCGACTCATCATCACCGAGAAGAACGATGCCGCGAAGAAGATCTCCGGCATCTTGGCGAAAGCCGGCGTCAAGGCGGATTCTTTCTACAAGATCCCGTACTACCTCTTCGATGACGCTGCTGGAGAGCCCAACGCCATCGTCGGCCTCAAGGGCCACGTTGTCCAGGTAGACTTCCCCCCTGAGTACTCCGAGTGGCGGAAGGTAGAGCCTCGGTCCTTGATAGACGCCCCGCTGATCAAGACCGAGACCGCGAAGGCCGTGGTTCGGGCCGTCAAGATGCTGGCTGGAGAAGCCACCTCGCTCATCATCGCCACGGACTTCGACCGCGAAGGTGAGTTGATCGGGCTGGAGGCCCTGAACCTGGCCGCGGAGGAGAACGAACGCTTGGTCCGCTCGGTCCGGCGGGCCCGCTTCTCGGCTCTCACCGCCGGGGAGATCAATCGGGCGTTCTCCCACCTCGACCACCTATCCGAGCCGCTGGCCCGCGCCGGCGAAGCCCGCCAGGATATCGACCTCATCTGGGGAGCCACGCTGACGCGCTTCGTGTCGCTTGCTACCTCACGCCTCGGGAGCCAGTTCCTCTCTGTGGGACGCGTGCAGACTCCCACCCTGGTGCTCGTCGTGGAACGGGAAAAAGAGCGTAGAGCTTTTGTATCCGAGCCTTTCTGGGTGGTGAAGGTCGATCTGGACGCCTCCGGTGAGGCGTTCAGCGCGGTACACAAGGAAGAGCGGTTCGCCGACGAAGCGCGGGCACAATCCGTTTTTGACAAGCTTATCGGCCCCGCGCAGGTCACCGCGGTCAAGCAGACCAAGCGCAAAGTGCCTCGCCCTGCGCCTTTCAACACCACCAGCTACACCAGTGCCGCCACCTCTCTTGGATACAGCGCCTCGGCGGTGATGCGTATGGCCGAAGACTTGTATATGGCCGGGCACATCAGCTACCCGCGGACGGACAACACGGTCTATCCGTCGTCACTGGATCTTCGCGAGACACTCGCCACCCTCGCGGGAGGAGAGTTCGCCCGCGAGGTCGGACAGCTGCTGGCGCGTCCGAGCCTCTCACCGAGCCGGGGCGACAAACGCACTACCGACCACCCGCCGATCTATCCGACCGGATCTCCCGCGCGTGGGGAGCTGGGCGACAGGGAATGGCGCATCTACGAGTTGGTCGTGCGCCGCTTCCTCGCCACTCTCAGCGACGAGGCCGTGATGGAGTCGAACCGGGTGGATCTGGTCATCGACAGCGAACCTTTCTTCGCTCGGGGCAGCCGGGTGGTTGTGGCCGGATGGCTGGACTATTACCCGTACAGCCGGCAGAAAGACCTCGAGCTGCCGTTGTTGGCCGAGGGGGATGCCGCGCGCGTGGTGGACAAGCAACTGGACGCGCGGGAGACTCAGCCGCCGTCGCGGTACGGACAGGGGCCGCTGATCGAGCTCATGGAGAAGTTCAACCTGGGCACCAAGGCGACCCGCCACAACATCATCCAGAATCTCTACGACCGGGGTTACGTTCACGGCAATCCCATCGAACCCACCGAGATGGGGATAAAGATGGCGGAGGCCTTACAGGAATACGCTCCACGCATCGCTTCGCCTGAGATGACCGCGCAGCTCGAGAAGGACATGGACCTCATTTCCGAGCGCGATCTCAAGAAAGAAGATGTCGTCACCATCTCTCGTGAGCTCCTTCGGGAGGCATACAGCTCTCTCGAGCAAAACCGGGAACAGGTGGCTGCGAAGATATACGAAGGCATCATCGACGACCGCATCCTGGGCGACTGCTCCAAGTGCGGCACGCACAAGCTGAGGATCATCCGGTCGAAGGCGACGAAGAAGCGTTTCGTCGGCTGCGAGGGCTACCCCGACTGCGACCAGACGTATCCGCTGCCCCAGAGGGGAGACATCATAGGGACGGGCGAGATCTGTCCCCAATGCGGAACGCCCAAGATCAAGGTCCTGGGCGGTCGCAGACCGTGGGTGCTGTGCATCGATCCGCTATGCCCGACCAAGGCGGAATACCGGGAGAAGAAGGCCGGGCGCGCACGGGCGACCAGTGCCGCGGCCGGCACGGCCGGTGCGGACGCCGCCGGCACGGGAGCAGCGGCGCCTGTAAAACGCGCGCGTGCGACTCGAAAGCCCGCGACGCCGGCGCGCAAACCTGCCGCCTCGGTCCGAAAGCCGGCCACCAAAGCCAATTCGCCCGCGAGCGGCACCCGAAAACCGCGCACCACCAAGGCTACCGTTCCGCTGGCCGTGGGAGGCGAATCGTCGCATGACGCGGGGCCGGACACCACCGATTAACGTGCCGGAAGTATCTGCCGACGCCACCCTGGACGACTCCGCGCTGGCCGGATTGGGCAGCGGCTCGAACGGCCTGTTCATCACCTTCGAGGGGCTGGACGGCTGCGGCAAGTCCACCCAGATGGAGTTGCTGGCTTCAGGTCTCGGGGCGCTCGGCTACGTGGTCCTCATGACCAGGGAGCCGGGAGGCACCCCGCTTGGCGAAGCGGTGCGCGATATCCTGCTGGATCCACTTCAGTTCGGTATGTCCGCTCGCGCGGAGGCTCTTCTCTACGCCGCGGCTCGCGCGCACCTCGTGGAGCAGGTCGTCAGGCCGGCTCTCGACGACGGACAGATCGTTCTGTGCGACCGCTACATCGACTCCTCGCTCGCCTACCAGGGCCACGGTCGCGGCCTGGGCACCGACAACATAATCGGCATCAACGCCTGGGCGACCGATTGCTTGTTCCCGGATCTGACCCTCTTCCTCGACCTTGACGACGCTGTGAGGAGCACCAGGTTGGCGGCGGTCCCCGATCGTCTAGAGGCGGAGGACGATGCCTTTCATCAGCGTGTGGCCGAGGGATACCGGGCTCTTCTGATCGAGCATCGCCATCGTATCCGTCGGGTGGATGCGTCGGGTGCCGCGGAAGAAGTCCAGCAACGCGTGCGAGACGCCGTTGAGGAAGAATTGGGGCTGTTCACCCACTAGAGGCGCGGGGGGCAAATGGAGGGTCTGTTCGAGGATATCGTCGGGCAGGAACTGGCGGTTTCGATCCTCGCCCGGGCACTGGCCCAGGGTGCCTCCCATGCCTATCTTTTCACCGGACCCGCAGGGGTGGGCAAGAGTGAAGCCGCCCTCGCCTTTGCCGCCGGTCTTGCCTGCCGTGAAGGAGGCTGCGGCACATGCACCACCTGTCGCCGGGCCCTCGAGGGCCTTCACCCCGACGTGGAGATGGTAGCCCCGGACGGGTCGAGCATCCTGATCGACCAGATCCGCGAAATCAACTCGCATGTGGCTTACCGGCCCTTCGAGGCGCGGGCCAAGGTCTATGTCCTCTTCGAAGCGGAGACCATGAACCAGCAAGCGGCCAACGCGTTTCTACGCACTCTGGAAGAGCCGCCACCGCACGTCCACTTCATCCTCGTCAGCAACGCGGCCGAGCGGATGCTGCCTACCATCGCGTCCCGCTGCCAGCACGTGCCTTTCACTCGAACCCCTGCCCCACTCATCGCGGGGCACCTCGAGCGACGCTACGGACTCACCAAGGATGACGCGCGCCTGTACTCGCGGGTGGCTCAGGGCAGTCTGGCCTACGCTCGGGAGCTTGCGACGTCCGCAGAGGCTCGGGAGCGCCGCGGGCGTCTGATCGAATCCGCCAGCACCTTGCCGGAAGCCGGTCTGCTGGCGACGGAGCGCATGCTCGACGAGACGCTCTTGGCAGTGGAGAAGCGGGCCGACCATCAGGTGGAGGGCCTGGACGCAAAGCGCGACAAGGCTCTGGACTGGGCGGGGGATGCTCGCACCCGCTCCTGGATCAACAAGATGCACGACCAGCGCGTCCGTCGCGAGAGACGGCGTGCCGTAGGCATGGGCCTTGAAGAAGTCACGGGCACGTTCGCCGGTTGGTACCGGGACATGGCAGCTTCGTCCGTCGGGGCGGAGGACGCCGTGCTGAACCAGGACTATCTCCCGCAGTTGCACCTGGAGGCGCCGCCCGGCCGCACGCTGCCCTGCCTTCAGGCGGTCATGGCGGTGCGCAAGGCGCAGGAGCGGCTCCGGTATAATGTCGACACGAGATGCGCCGTCGGCGATATGTTCCGTGCCATTAAGGAGGCCCTGATTTAGTGGCCGATGTTGTTGGGGTCGTTTTCCAGAAGGGGATCAAGACGTACTACTTCGATCCCGCCGGGCTTGAGCTTGCTCGCGGGGACCGCGTGGTCGTACAGACGATGAGGGGCACGGAGATCGGCGAGGTGGTCGATCCGCCTCGTTCTATCGACGACTCCGAACTGCCGGCCCCCCTCAAGAAAGTCACCCGGCTCGCGACAGAAAAGGACCTCGAGTCTTTGGCCGCCAGCGAGAGCCTGCGCCGTGAGGCCATGGCCGCCTGTCGAGCGCTCATCGAGCAACACGGGCTAGACATGAAGCTGGTCAACGCCGACGTCATGTTCGGGGGAGAGAAGATCACCTTCAGTTTCTACTCGGAGGAACGCGTCGACTTCCGCATTTTGGTGGCCGACCTGGCCAAGTCTCTCAAGATGCGCATCGAGCTCCGACAGATAGGAGCCAGGGAAGAAGCGCGCATGGTAGGAGGCTTGGGACCCTGCGGGCGCAATCTGTGCTGCACGCTCTTCCCGGGGGATGAGGATCCGGTCTCCATCCGCATGGCCAAGGAGCAGAACCTTCCCCTCAACCCCATGAAGATCTCCGGACTTTGCGGCCGCCTCATGTGCTGCCTCAAGTACGAGCAGGAGCAGTACGTCGCATTCCGCAAGGAAGCTCCCCCCAGAGGGACGCCGGTCACGACATCCACCGGCGCGGGGGTCGTCACCGGCTTCAATGTTCCCAAAGACTCCATCAGCGTTCGGTTCGAGGATGGTACTCACACCGACATCCGTCTCGCGGACTGCCAATGCGAGTTCCGGGGCGGGATGATCACGGTCGCTGATACCGAGGAGGAGTCGTTCCTGGAGGCGGGGGAAAGCGCCGGCTTTGGTAACCGTTCGACCGGGTGTCCTGGTCCCACATTGGCCGTTATCGAGGCGGTTCCGGTCACCGGCGCGGATGGCGAGGCGGTCGAAATCATCATTGCTGAAGGAGAGACCGTCGCCTCCGCGGCTCGAGGCGGCGCCGCAGGCGCGCCTGGAACCGGGGGTGCGAACGCACAGGGCGAAGCCTCGGGCGAGGCCCGAGCCGAAGGGGACGGCCGGGGACGGCGTCCCCGTTCGCGGGGCGGTCGGGGGCGGCGCGGCAGAGGCCGAGATCAGTCCGGCCAACCGGCAGACGAAGCCGTCGCCGGTCAGGCCTCCGGGCGGCCGGGCGCCGGCTCTGGGCCAAGCGGTGGCCCGGTTGGGAGCGGCTCGCCCGGCATCGGTGCAGCACCTCGTGGCCAGGAAAGCGGCCCTGGCGAGACCCCGGAAGGCTCTCCCGGCCGTTCGCGCTCCTCTCGGCGGCGTCGTAGGGCGCGACGGGTGGGCGAAGGCAGCCCTGGCGCCGGCAATGAGGGTAGCGGCGCGGCTCAGATCGCTGGCGGAGCGAGCGGGTCCGGCGGAGGCGACTCCGGGGAGTAAGGGGCCGCGGGATTAGCCGCCTGTGGGGCATACGCTCTTGTTCTTACCAAGCGACTCGGGCGGCTTGTCAGCGGGTGCCCCAGCCCCTAAACTAGGTGGCCGCCCAAAGGCGAGTTTGGCCTCGGGCGGGGCAGGGATTGTCCTGGCCACCATTCGTTTTCAGGCCGACGTAGCTCAGATGGCAGAGCGGCTCACTCGTAATGAGCAGGTCTGGGGTTCGATTCCCCACGTCGGCTTTCTTTGTTCCCGCAGTACAGAGCCATCACTCCGCGCTACAAAGCGCTAAACGTTTTCTCAGGCACCATCACCCCATGCATGGGAGTATACTTACATTAGGCTGCGTTATGCCTCCTGCGTGTGAGCAATCTTGTGAGCAACAGGACGGCGATGAGCAGTCTCTGGCGCTGGGAGCCGTTTTAGGGAAGGAGGGTGCTATGAAGCTGACCAAGCGTACGCTAGACGCGCTAGAGCCTAGAGTGCGGCGATACTACGTCTGGGACGACGATCTTGCCCGGTTCGGTGTCCGCGTAGAGACAAGCGGGAGCAAGCACTTCGTCCTCGACTACAATGCCCCGGATGGGAGGCGCCGTCGCCTCACGCTCGGCCGGTTCGGTAGCATCACGGTAGATCAGGCCCGTGCCTTGGCAAAGCAGACAGTGGGCGCAGTGGTCAATGGAGCGGATCCGCTGCAGGCCAAACAGGACGCCCGAGCGGAGGTTACGCTCAAGGAGTTCGCTACCAAGTACCTAGACGAGTACGTCAAGGAACACAAGAAGCCGCGAACAGCGAAGACCGACCGCGACATGCTGGAGCGGTTGATCTATCCCAAGCTGGGAAGCCTCAAGCTATCGTCCGTCACGCGTG
>JADGPI010000209.1 GCA_017882525.1 Thermoleophilia bacterium | reverse complement strand
TCGCTTACCGTTCGACCTTCCGCCTTGAGCTGCCGGATCTCCTCAAGCCGGCGGAGGTGGCGATCCGTATAGACGGCCCAACTCCGACCCGATGTTTGTGCGGGGAAAAGAATGCCCCGACGACGGTAGTAGTAGATGCTGCTCCGGGGGATGCCACTTTCCGCCTCGAGATCGGTGATACTCATCGTGCGTGTGGGCATCGCGTGCGGCGCCCCCAGAGGTGCGGGGTCACCGGACTGCCGTGAACGGTCTAAAGGATTCATAGCAGCCGAGCCAAGGTGGTGGGGGGCTGCCAAAGCGACAGGCCCGCGGGTATCAAGCAGCGGAGCCAATCGTGTGCTTTTGTACGCTCCAACTCGCGGCCTCCCATGTGGCTACTCGCCACCGTTACAAGCCTGGCTCTTCAAGAAAGCCGGACTGCCCCTCACCCAGTCGCGGATCGCGGACCTCCAGCCGACAGTCGGGCTCCATTGTGAACCATCTTAAGGCCAAGCCGATTCGACGCAAAGACTCCCTTTGATCGAAAGGAACGTCTTGCGTCGTTCGCTTTCCCGGCCCACGCGACTGTTGATTCATCTGCAAGGCTCGACCCCTCTTAAAGATACTCGGGGGGACCGGCTGGGGAGAACCCTGGCGCTGATCGGTCTTGACATCTATTTTAGTCATCAGTAGATTCTATGGACTAGGCCTGACAGGAATGGCATTATGGTGTCGAGGTTCTAGACAAGTATTGAATGGATGCGCGGCGGGCGCTCGCCGGTCGCGCGGCATCCTGATGACAAAGGAGAAACGCGCGTGAATGGTGCCATCATAACGGCAGCGCTGACCGGCGGTTTCGGTACAAAGGAACAGATCCCGAACCTGCCGGTGACTCCAAAAGAAATCGCAGAGAGCGCTCGAGAGTGCTATCAGGCAGGTGCAGCTGTCGTGCACGTGCACCTCCGAGACGACCAGGGCCGGGCGACCGCTGATCTGGACATCGCGAGCAGGACCGTGGCTGCGATACGCGAAGAATGCCCCGAGGTGATCATCAACCTCTCGACCGGCGTGTCGACCACGGTTCCTTTCGAGGAGCGTATGCGCCTCGTCGAGATGAAGACGCCTATAATGAGCTTCGACATATGCTCGATGACCTTCGGATCTGACAGCGAGCTCCGCAACCCGCCTAAATTGGTCCGAAAGCAGGCCGCGCGCATGCTCGAGCTTGGAATCAAGCCCGAACTGGAGCTCTTCGATCTCGGTCACCTGCACTATGCGCTACAACTGCTGAGCGAGGGCCTGCTGGTCGAGCCTTTGCTGGTGTCGTTCGTCTTTGGGAAGATGGGCGGCATGCCGGCTGATGTAGGTGTTCTCGCCAGTCTGGTCCGGGAGCTCCCCTCAGGTACCGCTTGGCAGGTCATTGCTGTTGGCAAGCATCACACTCCGATGACGACCATCGGATTGGCGATGGGTGGGAACGCCCGGACCGGCTTCGAAGATACGCGCATGATCGAGCGGGGGAGACCAGCCACGAGTAACGGCGAACTGATACAAAGGATGGTGCAGATTACCCGCTTGCTCCATCGGGAGTCGATGGCAGCGTCGGATGTTCCCGAGGCTCTGGGGCTGAACGAAGATCTGGTCTCCGTCGCTTGCCCGCCTAGCTTGGGGTAGCGCGCTATCCATCGAGTTCGGCTCGCCTCGGGAGGGCACCCTCCTCTGATCGTGAGCTTCATTCGAGCGCGGACGACGTTGCCTCACTGCAAAGCCTGTGCGAGTGAGGAGGAGGTTCGAGGAACAAGCAGTCGCTGACGGCGAGCCCCAGGGAGAGATAATGACAGCAGTATATGGAGTGACGCAGTTCGAGTTTACCGAGAATGATCTGACCGACGACAAGGTCTGGTTCTGTGATGTGACCCACGGCACGCCGCCCTGGAAGCCGCTCTACATGATGTACGGCTGGGCCCATTGGTATACGTCCATCCAGCGCTGGTATGAGCGCCTCTGCGTGCCGGCCAGCAAGGGCTGGGATGTCAGGATTAAGGATGGCTACTGCTATCCCAGCGTGATGCTGACTTCAGACGAAGAAGCCAGGGAACGGGCGCCGCTTTTTAGAGAGAGGATCCGACCCTATATCGAGGATTTCAACGCCCTCTGGGATGAGGATAAAGAAGACCTGAAGAAGAGCTACGAGGATCTCCGGACAAAATACGGCCTCGACTCATATGGGGCCATTTCAAGCCTATCCAACATCGAGTTGTTCGACCTATGGGATGACTACATGCAGGTGCACAAGAAGCAGTGGGACGTGCACATGCGGTTCTTTATCCCGATTTATTACCTCTTCGGGCTGTTTGAGAACATGGCGAAAGATCTGCTCGGGCTCGACCACGCCAGTCCCCTATTCTCGAAGGTGATGGCGGGCTTCGACAGCTCTGCCTTTCGCTTCAACAGGGACATGTGGAATATGGGCAGACGGGCGATCGATCTCGGCCTGGGAGAGCTCTTCTTGGACACGGATGATGCTGAAGCGCTGATAGCGCGGTTGCCGGAGAGCGAAGCCGGCAGGACTTGGCTGGCTGAATACGACAAGTTCCTGGAAGTCTACGGCTGGCGCTGCGAAAGAATGCTGGAGTGGGCCACCCCCACCTGGCTGGAGAAGCCGAGTCTCGGGATCCCTCTCGTCAAGATGGCGATTGCCTCGGGAGCCACCTCGAGTTTGGACGAGAAGCACCGACAGGCGAAAAAGGACCGGGAATCGGCCGAAGAAGAGTTGCTTGCGAAAGTGCCTGTGGATCAGAGAGATTGGTTCGCGGCCTTGATGAGAAGCGCCCAAATGGCGGGCTACTTCAGTGAAGACCACAATTACTATTGCGACCTGTACACCTGTGCCATGGGGCGGTGGATAACGAGAGAGATCGGTGGTCGCTTTGCCGACGCGGGGGCGATCGACGACCCCGAAGACATCTATTTCCTCGTGCCCGGCGAGATATACAAGGCCTTGATTCCAATGGGCAGGGTGAGACTGCAGAGCTACGTTGAGGCCCGAAAGGCGGAGTGGGAGGGATACCTGAACGTCACGCCGCAGATGCTCTTGGGGAATCCCGCGATCATGGGCCAGATAGCGAGAAAGGACCCGGTCATCAGTGCGGCGGCTTCCGTCCCGAATGTCAGAGAGGAGTTCAAGGCCGACCTTTACGGTTCCGCCTCGGTTCCCGGCGTCGCGGAAGGGGTTGCCAGGGTGATAATGACCGAAAGCGAGCTGGGGGAGCTGCAGCCGGGGGAGATCTTGGTAGCTCCAGGCACGAGTGCTCAGTGGACGCCGGTTTTTGAGATCATCAAGGGACTGGTCACCGACGGGGGCGGAGCCCTGTCTCATGCCGTGATCGTGGCGCGAGAATATGGTGTTCCGGCGGTGACCGGATGCCAGGAGGCGACCAGGAAGATCAAGACGGGGGACAGGGTCAAGGTCGACGGGGATCTTGGGATAGTCTTCATCGTGAAGTAGATCTCGATGTTCAGTGTCGACGTTTCCCAGGGAAGGGAACTTCGGGCCGAGGGTCGTCCAGATTTCCCCTAGACGCTCGCTCGGCTGCGGCGGGAGATCGCAGAGCGAACGTTATCGCTAGAAATAGGAGAGCGGTGTGTTGAAAAGTATCGTGATCATCGTGACTTTGGACACCAAGAGTGTGGAAGCGGCATATCTGCGGGAGCGCATTCTCGAATTGGGGCACCAGCCGCTGATAATCGACGTCGGCTGCGGTGGGTTTCCGAAGATGGAGGCAGACATACCCGCGGTGGAAGTGGCCCTGGCTGCCGGTGCCGATCTTGACACTCTGCGGACTTCGCGCGACCGGGATATGGCGACCGGCGCCATGATCCGGGGTGCCGTGGCCAAGCTGGATGTTTTGTGCCGGGCCGGTGAAGTGGAGGGGCTGGTGTCCATCGGCGGGATGAGCAGCGCAGTGATGGCATCCAGCATTTACCGAGAGATGCCATATAGGATCCCGAAGCTGCTTCTGACCACGGCTGCCTCTCTGCCCCAAGCGAACCAGTTCTTCGGCCCGTCCGGCGTGACGGTGATGCACAGTCTTGTCGAAGTGGCTGCGCTCAATCGCCTGCTCATGGGGGAGTTGGCGCGAGCTGCAGGAGCCATTTGTGGGATGGTCGAGGGCCAGGCGCTGGTCAAGCTGCCTGCCGTGCTCAAGCCGATGATAGCCATGTCGACCAATGGCTGGGTAGAGACCCCCGCTCAGTATCTCGCCAACGAATTGAAGGACCAGTACGAGATCGTGCGCTTCCACGGGACGGGGCTTCCGGAGGTGGTCATGGAGAAGCTCATCGAGGAAGACTATTTCGCAGCGGTCATCGATCTCGTGCCGTCGAGCATCACCAATGAGAAGTTCGACGGGTCGCGCATCTCCTGGCCGCGTCGGCTGGAGGTGGCCGCCGAAAAAGGCATACCGCAGGTGGTCGCTCCCTCTCTGGTCAACGTCATCTCCCGCACACGGGACACCTCCGCGGTCCTCGCTGAGGAGATGAAGATCCGCAAGTACTACTTCATGGATTCTCTGCGCATTCTGTTGTGGTTGACCCGAGACGAGCTAGTAGACATCGCCTCGGTCTATGCCGAGAAGCTCAACAAGGCCACGGGGCCCACCAAGTTCCTCATCCCCATGAAGGGGTGGCTCAATGTCGAGACGGCAGAAAGTGAGTACTTCGAGCCTGAAAGCATCCAAGCGTTCGTGGACGTACTCAGGAAGAAGCTCAAGCCCGCAGTGGAGATCAGAGAGATCGATGCCAATATCGATACCGTGGAGTTCGGCCGGGCTGTGCTGACGGCATTCCGCGAAGTGACGACGGCCTAGAAAGCCTCGAGTGGCTGGGTCCGGGAGCTTGCTCCGAACCGGCCTGCCAGCGAATGTCTGATTCTGGATAAGGTGGTGTGATCATGCGTTTCAAGGACAAGGTGGCTGTGATAACGGGCGCCGCTTCAGGTATTGGATCCGCGGCGACTAAACTGTTCGCTGAGGAGGGGGCCAGCGTTCTTGCGGTGGGTCGTAACGATGTCGCTCTGAGCAAAGCAGTAGCCGGTGCGGGCGACGGAGTGAGCTGGTTTGTCGCCGATGTCACGGAACCAGAGCAAGTGGAGGCCGCGATGGCGGCGGCCGTGGACCGATATGGCGGCATCGACATAGTGATCGCCAATGCCGGCACTTTCGGGGTGGTGGCAGCCATCGATGAGTATCCCGTCTGCACTTTCTCAGAGGTGTTGAATGTCAACGTGACCGGAGTATTCCTCACGATCAAATACGCGGTTCCCCACTTGCGGAAGCGCGGAGGCGGCAGCATCGTCGTCACCTCGAGTGCTTTGGCGGTCAAGGCACTGCCCTATATGATCGCCTACCAGGCAAGCAAGAACGCGCTCACCGGCCTTGTGAAGGCAGCCGCCGTGGAACTGGCGCCAGCATGCATACGAGTCAATAGCGTGAACCCCGGCCTGGTAGACACTCCGATGCTCCACCTGATCGCGCATGAGATCAACCCGGAGAACTCTGAGGAAGCTCGCGCGGCGATGCTTGAAGGGGC
>JADGPI010000208.1 GCA_017882525.1 Thermoleophilia bacterium | reverse complement strand
CGACCAGGAATCTCTTTTCCGTCGTCATCAGCCCTGCTCCTTGCCTTTGCTGATCATTCCCCGAACCTGCTCGCTCATCATCTCCCACGGATCGTACCCTGAAACAAAGACCTTTATCGCGGAATCCACCGCGGAAACCTCCCAGAACCCGGCACCCGACAGCCCGATGCCCGACGGCCCTGTGACGTACGCGGACGACGCGCCACGTCCGACATCCCTTTCGCATCGTACGCCGAGGAAGGCCAGAGAATCGCAGAGATCCCGGACCAGAGGCATGATCTCCGATATATCCGCACCGACGAAGGCCAGCGCGTCTGCGCCTCCCAGGGAGGCCAGCATTGCGCCCACATACTTGACGACCTGATAGACGAGCATGCGGCGCGCCGCCGCGAGGCCGGGGTCCGTCGAATCGCCCGCGATGTCCGCGAGGTGACACGGCCTGCCCGCCAACGCGGTAAATCCGCTCTCCGTGGACAGCATACGGTTGATCTCTGAATATGAGAAGCCTGCTGCCCCGAGCTGGAAGATTATGGTGGGGTCGATGTCTCCACAGCCTTGGGAAGACAGGACACCCTCGAGGTGGGTGAGTCCGATGGTCGTTTCCACCGGGGTGCCATCCTGGATGGCCGCGAGGTTGGACCGATCACCCAGGTAGATGCTGATCACTTTTCGCGCCGAGCCACCGGTCAGCGCGTGGGCCTGCCTCCACATCAACTCGTGGCACAAGCCATAACCGCCATAGCGGTGTACGCCCCTCTCTGTGACCTCCCGCGGCAGGGCATAGTCGCGCACAGATGGAGGGAGCCGGGTGAAAAAGGCGGTGTCGCAGAATAGGACGTGCGCGACTTCGGGATTCCGTCTCATGAAGAACTTCGCAACTTCAAGAGTAATCTCGTTATGCTCGGGAAGCAGGTGCACTGTGTCCTCGAGGCGCCGGACCGTTTCCGGTGTGAGCAGGCCAACCGCCTCGGTGATCTCATCGCCGCCGTTGTTGAGTACGTATCCGATCGCCTCAAGCCGGCCGTCGCGGGGCAGGTGCTTCACAATAGCCGCCGGCCAGTCTCCGTCCATGCCCACCGTGCGAACGGCATCCGTACCGTCGCAGACGAGGCGCCACTGCAACTGAGGCGGGGCGGGGTCGAAAAGCAGGATCACAGGGGCGTCCCTTCTCGCATCAACCTTGTTCCCTCCCGCGCGATGACCAATTCCTCTTCAGTCGGCATCGCAAGCACCTTCACCTGCGAGTCGGCAGCGCTGATGAGCGCAGCCGAAGCGGTCGTGCTGCTCCGGTTGACCTCCCGGTCCAACTTGAGCCCGCACCATTCCATGTTCTCGCAAGCTTGTTCCCGAACCTGCCAGTTCGTGACCCCTATGTCATCGGTGAAGACCAGGGCGTCGATGCCGCCGAGGACCACCGCATAGCTCCCGATGTACTTCCTCAGCCGGTGCGTGTACATCTGGAACGCCAGGTCTCCCCGTTCTTTCCTCTCCGGAGCCACGTCCTGCAGAATGTCGCGAAGATCGCTGGAAAAACCCGCCACCCCCAACAGCCCGCTCCTGTCCGTCAAAAGGCTGAGGACGTCGTCAGGCCGCATGTCGTAGGTGACGGCCAGATGGAGCGCGAGCATGGGATCGATATCGCCGCTCCGCGTGCTCATGAGCAGCCCGGTGAGTGGTGAGTAGCCCATGGAGGAGTCCACCGACCGCCCGTCCCGGATGGCGCATACGCTGGAGCCTCCGGTGCCGAGATGACAGGCCACCATCCTCAGGCCGTCCGGCGACAGACCGAGTGCGGCCGGAGCCGCCTGCGCGATGTACGAGTAGGACAACCCGTGAAAGCCATACCGCCGATAGTGGAAGCGTTCTCTGATGCTTTGGGGGACGGGGTACGTGTAAGCCCATTCCGGTATCGACGCATGGAACGCGTTGTCGAACACCACGTATTGGACATGACCCGGCAGGACTCTCCTGCATTCATGGATGACGGACAGAGACAACGGATTATGGATCGGCGCCAACGGCCTGCATTCCGCCAGCTTCTCCAAGACCGCCGCATTGATCGTGACGGACTCCTTGAAAACCTCTCCCCCGTGCACAAAGCGATGCCCGATCCAATCCACGGCCAAGTCGTTCGTCTGAACCTGTTCCAGGATCTGGCGTGCCGCCTCTCGATGGTCGGGAAGCGGCGTAACGATCTTGGCGGACGTCTCCCCCACCTGGCACTGGAGGAACGAGGCTTCGCTGCCCGTGACGCCGACCCGATGGGCTTTGGCCGAGAAGACCGGCCGTGGGTTCAGCCGTTCGCCGAACTCGTATAGCTTGCATCCCAGGGAGGAGCTGCCGCAGTTAAAGACCAGGATGTTCAGAATTGCTGTGCTCCGCTTTCATTTGCACGCGTCGCGGGAAGAGCATCATCCATCTTCCCTGCCGCTGGATGCCTCAGTCAGAAAGAACCACCGTCAGGAAGAACCGTCTTCAGAAGTCCCTATCTTAGCGGCCTCTTGCCTCTTGCTCAAGCCGAGACTTCACCAGAGAATTGGACGGCCCCAGAAAAGGCAGAAGGCCTTGAAGGGGGGCGCTTCAAGGCCTTCATCTCTTCGGAGGGAAGAGTGGGCCGAGAGAACTGGAGGGGCGCTCTTCGGCTCGATTTCCAGCTTGACAGTGCCACACAAAGACTTGGTAAAGATTCGGTAACTATCCCGTTACAGGTGAGTCATCGATTCGGGGCCATCGTCGGGCCGGGACCAGACGTCGGCCGGTGCGACGTCACGCTTGGCTTGTGAGCAAGGCCGCGGAATCCAAGACCTCACGCACCCGATTGGCCAGGCCATCAGGCGTGAATGGCTTTTCGAGGTAGTTGACCCCTTCGTCAAGCCGGCCGGCGTGCACGATCGCGTCGCGAGTGTAGCCAGACATGTAGAGCACCGGTAGGTGCGGACGAAGGGTGCCGGCAGCACGAGCGAGCTCATTGCCCTGCAGGGTTCCGGGAAGAACCACATCAGTGAGAAGGAGATCCCCCACAAAGTCGGCTTTCCGCAGGAGGATCAGGGCTTCGTCGCCGCTCCCGACTGCAAGTATGCTGTAGCCGAGTCGCCCAAGGACCCGCTTGACAAGCTCCCGCACAGCGAGTTCGTCTTCCACCACCAGGATGGTCTCGCCTCCGGCCGCGGAGCCGGGGGTCGCCACAGCCCCAATTTGCCTTTCTGCAGGCTCGTAGATGCGGGGCAGGTAGATTTTGAACGTGGTGCCCTTCCCAGGGGCGCTATACACGAAGATGCTCCCACCGCTCTGCTGCACCGTTCCATATACAGTGGCCAGTCCCAGGCCTGTCCCCTTCCCAGGTTCCTTGGTGGTGAAGAACGGCTCAAAGACATGCGACCTCGTCTCCTCATCCATGCCCACTCCACTGTCGGAGACTGCCAGCATGACGTGCGCACCTGGTTTCGTCCCCACATGTATCCGGCAGTAGTCGTCATCCAGCTCGACATTGGCGGTTTCCAGCGTCAGCTTGCCCCCGGCCCCCATGGCATCGCGGGCGTTTAGGGCCAGATTCAGGAGTACCTGCTCGAATTGGTGGGCGTCCACCTCTACGAGACCCAGGTCGGAGCGAAGGACGGTGATCAGATCGATGTCTTCTCCCAGGGTGCGACGAAGCAGGCGCTCCATGCTTGCAAGGGTTTGATTGAGTGAGAGCACTTCGGGCTGGAGTGCCTGCCGGCGCGAGAAGGCGAGGATCTGCCGGGTGAGTGCGGCGGCGCGCTCGGCAGCCGCCTTGATCTCCTCCACGTCTTCCCGGATCGGGCTGGCGCATTCCTGCGAGGCCAGGATCAGGTCGCCGTAACCGAGGATGGCTGTGAGGACATTGTTGAAATCGTGTGCGATGCCGCCCGCTAGCTGGCCGACCGCCTCCATCTTCTGAGATTGGCGGAGTTGCCTCTCACTATCGCGAAGAGCTTCCTCGGCCTGCACGCGCTCGGTGACATCGCTCTGTACGCCCACCATCCGCAAGGGCTCACCCGTCTCGTCACGTTCGATCATCATGCCCAGCGTGGAAAACCACTTCCAGTCGCCGGATTTCGTCTTGCGGCGGTATTGCACCTCGTAAGTGGAGCGATCTCCCCTCAAATAGGCATCGTAGGCGGCAGCAACGCGCTCGCGATCATCCGGGTGAAGCGAGGCCCTGAAGTCGTCGAGGGTCAGATGGAACTTGACGGGATCGTGGCCCAGCATGATCGCGTACTGAGGGCTGACCAGCGTTTGACCGGTCGGCAAATGAAGATCCCACGTGCCTTGGTTCGAAGCCACCAGAGCCAGCCGCAGCCGCTCCTCGCTCTCCAGCAGCTCCTTTTCGGTTCTCTTGCGCTCCGAGATGTCGTGGGAGAAAGAGCAGTTGTACTCCCGCCCCCCGAAAGCGACGTAGTTGGTGGTCACCTCCTCGAGGTAGGTGCTTCCGCTCTTGGTCCTGTGCGCGCTCTCGAAGGTGAAGGAGCCGAGAGCCTTGATCTGCTGCCAATGCTCGGGCCACGTGTCTCGCGGAAAAACAGGGTCGATGTCGAAGATGGTCATACTGAGGAGTTCGTCGCGAGTGTATTCGAGGCGTAGACAGGTCGAATCGCTCATGTCAACAATGTGCCCCTCGGGGTCCATCCAGATCACGGAATCCGCGGCATGGTCGACGGAGAACTGTGTGCGCCGGAGCGT
>JADGPI010000207.1 GCA_017882525.1 Thermoleophilia bacterium | reverse complement strand
CTGGGCGACACCGTCACCAGTCCCGTGCACATCACCGGCTCAGCCAACACGTTCGAGGCCACCTTTGTGGTGGAGCTGCTGGACGCGAACGGCCACGTCGTCGCAGAGAAGCAGGTGATGGCTACGTCCGGCACCGGGACGCGTGGCACCTTCGCGGTAGATGTGCCTTTCACGGTGGATCAGGCCGGTAATGGTACCTTGAAGGTGTTCGAACAATCGGCCAAGGACGGCTCGCCCATGAACGCTGTGGATATCCCGATCAAGCTCGCAAAGTGAGAGCTTTGGTAAATGAAATCGTGACTTCTGGACCAAGATACTAGCCGCCTTGGACCGCCACGCGTCCTGAGACTTCAGTGGGCGTGCCCAGGTTGCGACGTCTAAGGATCTCCCGTACTGCCCGCAGTGGGTGGCGCTGTCCCAGGTCTTGATGCGAGAATGGCGCGAGCCGGCGAGGAAACCGACCCAACCATCTTGAAGCGAGGAGAACAGAGCCATGCCTTTGATGAACGCGGTTCAAATAGCCCAACCTGGCGCCGATCTTGTGATGGTCCAAAAAGAGATCCCTGAGCCACGAGAGCGGGAAGTCCTTATCAAGGTCGAGGCCTGTGGGGTCTGTCACGGCGATGCAACGGCGAGACGTGGCCAGTTCCCCGGACTTGCATATCCGCGAGTGCCTGGCCACGAAGTGGTAGGGATTGTGGCCGCGTGCGGACCGGCAGTCACGCGTTGGAAGACGGGAGCGCGGGTCGGCGTGGGTTGGAGCGGTGGATACTGCATGACGTGCGATGCGTGCGCCGAGGGCGACCACGAGCACTGCCATGATTCCCTGGTCACCGGGCTCTCCGTGGACGGTGGCTACGCCGAGTATATGGTTGCACGGGCTTCAGCCTTGGTGAGCATCCCGAATGAACTGTCCTCGGTGGACGCCGCGCCTCTCCTCTGCGCAGGAGCGACTACCTTCAGTGCCTTAAAGCAAAGCGGGGCAACCGGTGGAGAGACGGTGGCGATCCACGGCATCGGAGGATTGGGGCACCTCGCGATTCAATACGCCAACCGGCTCGGTTTCAGGACGGTTGCCCTGTCGCGCGGACGGGAGAAGGAATCACTCGCCCTCAAACTCGGCGCCCACGTCTATATCGACACGGAAGCCTCCGATGCTGCCAAGGAGTTGCAGGCCCTAGGTGGAGCGCGGGTGATCCTCTGCACCGCTCCGCATATGAAGGCCATCTCCGCGCTCATCGGCGGTCTTGGGACGGGAGGGGAGCTGATCATTGTCGCCGCGGCGAATGAGCCGCTGCAGTTCTTTGCGGTCCAGCTTTTCCGCGGCGCGCTCTCTATCAAGGGATGGGCCGGTGAGAGACCGGCCGATGCCATCGATTTCAGCCTGCGCTTCAACGTGATGCCGATGATCGAGACGTTTCCGCTCAAGAGGGCGGCGGAGGCCTTCGACAAGATGATGGCGGCCAAAGTGCATTTCAGGTCGGTCCTCACAATGGGTTCGTAAAGTTCCAGGCTGACGGATTACTCGCTGACGGGGAGGACTTCATGTCGGATATTCTGGAGCTGGTGCGAAAGAGAACGTCTTCAAGAATGCCCTTTGACCTGGAGCGCCCTGTTGCAGAAGAACAGCTGGCAGGCATTCTCGAGGCAGCACGATGGTCGCCCACCGCCCACAACATGCAGAACTTTGAGATCGTCGTTGTCGACGACAGAAAGGTCCTAGAAGCAATCGGGAGCATAGAACGTCCGATCTCCGAGACCTTCGTCCGGGAGAACTACCAGCAGCTCTCCTTCTCGGAAGAAGAACTCCTGGAGAGAAAGACCGGGATTCTGGCGACTATGTTTCCGCCGTCTTGGAGAAACCCGGATTTCAGGCTGGACGAGATCGACGACGAAGAGATCGCATCCATGCAGACGCCTCTGCCCACAAGCGCCGTTCTACTTGTGGTGGTCTACGACCCCAGAAGGAGAGCTCCTGCCTCTGAAGGGGACTTCCTGGGGATCCTGAGCCTCGGTTGCGTGATGGAGAACATGTGGCTTGCGGCTGAATCAATGGGGATCGGCTTGCAGATCGTCAGCTCACTCAGTTCTGGGGTTGAAGTAAAGAGAATCCTCGGCATCCCGGACGATCTGATCATCGCCTTTTCTTGTCGTCTCGGCTACCCGGCCTCCAAGCCGGCAGAATATCTGCGGGTGCGCCGCGATGTGAAGGACTTTACCCACCACAACCGGTTCGGTGACTGACAAATCTCGGGCCTTACGTGTCGGCCTGCAGCCGGCTGAGAAGATCCAGCATCGCCGGAGAAATATCAGTGTGGTGGTGGACTATCTTCCAGCCCTCTGGTTCACGACGATAGATGTTGGTGACGCGCTGCTCGATGTCGACCTGCTGTCCGGCGAACTGAGCCTGTCCTTGCTCGACACCCAGTTCGTAGGCCACATCCCCGGCGACCTGAATGATCTGATCGGCCAATTTGACATGCCCCCCAGAGGCAAGCCCGGCAGTTTGCTCAAATGATTCTCGAACTTCGTCCCATCCAACCTGCCGACCGCCGATCGGGTGCATGGTCGTTACGGCCGTGCTGTGGGACCAGATGTCTGTTAGTGGGGCGCTGTCGCCAGCGACCATGCGATTCAATGCTGAGTAGAACTGTTCTGACGCCTTGCGGACTTCGTCTTCTGTCGACATGGATCGTCCTCCTTGAGTGGATAGGGCGTTTGTCGATCAGACATCTACCCAGCAAGGAGACCACATAACCTTGGCGGGGCGGCTCCAGTGCCAGCGCTTGTTCGCCACGGCACGCCGCGCCTCACTGGCCCGCGGCCCCTATTTTGAGACCTTGCCGGAGTTCTCCTCGACCCTGAATTCGACGATCCGGCGGATCAGGCCCGTGGGCAGTGGCTGGCCAAAGGGGAACTGCACCGATCCCTTTCCGCTCTTGTAGGGCTCAAGTTCTTCCTTGAACGCCTCGACCCCGCTCCCGGTGGGATAGAACCCTATGTGCCTTTCGTAACCCGCGAAGTGCACCAGATGGTGCCCGTTCAGGTCGAACGTGGGGATCGCATAGCTGATAGTCTCTGTCGCGTCGGGCGCTCCTACCTTGATGAGCGCTCGCAGTTCCTCCAGCACCCGCTGAGACTCGGGGGGGAACTCCGCTATGTACTCGTCGATGGAGTTGGCAGTCGACCGATTCGCCATCTTGTGCACCTGCCTGTCCGTTGTGTCCGGGTGTCCGCACGGCGCCCGTCGCGGGGCACTCTCTTGCCACTGGGTCCCCCGCAGGAGGTCGCGAAAGCCGGCCTCGCGGGCTGAGGGATCTATGCCCCGAAACGAACCAGCTCAGTCGCATCCGCGAGCAGCAGACAGAAGCGGACTCCCGGGCGCAGACCCCGCGGTCGCTCAGCCTCGACCGGTCCGCTTGTACCAGTCCTTGGCCGCCTTGTGGACGATCTTCCCCTTGCGGTCTCTCTCCGCACGGAGACGCACATCCGTCTTCGCCGCCACGGCCTGGGCCTCGCGCATGAGTTTGTGGTAGCTGGCCAAGCGCTCGAGCGGCAGCGTCCCAGACTCGACGGCAGCCTGGACCGCGCAGCCGGGTTCGTCGTTGTGCGTGCAATCGCGGAATCGGCATGACCGAGAAGCCTCGTCTATCTCCGGGAAGACCGACAAGATGCCCTCCTCCGATCCGGTCAGACCGAACGCCCGGAGCCCCGGAGTGTCGATGAGCACGCCGCCGCCCGGCATCTGGATCAGCTCGCGCGTCACGGTCGTGTGCATGCCGCGCCCGTCGCTCACGCGGACCTCGCGCGTCGCTTGCCGCTGCTCGCCGAGGAGCGAATTGATGAGCGTGGATTTCCCTGCGCCCGAAGGGCCGACCAAGACCGCGGTGCGATGATCCGAGATGTATTCAAGGATCGGCTGAATGCCGTCACCGGCGAGCGCGTTCGTGACGAGCACGTCTGCGCCGAGCGCGACCGACTCGACCGCTGCGCGTGCCGCGTCCGGGTCGGCGGAAAGGTCCGACTTGGTGAGTACGACCACGGGGACGGCTCCCGAATCCCACGCCACCGAGAGCTCGCGCTCGATGCGGCGAAGATTGGGCGGATCGACGATCGGGTGAACGACAAGCACGGTGTCTATGTTGGCGGCCAGCACCTGGACGTCGGAGGTCTTGCCAGGGTCGCCGCGCGTGATGGCGCTGGCGCGCTCGAGCACGGCTTCGATGAGCGAGGCCTCGAGATCGCCCGACACGCGCACGGCCACCCAGTCACCGACGGCGGGCAGATCCATCGGCTCGTTGGCCGATTTCAAGAGACGGGCGGAGGGCTTCGCGCGGACGACACCGTCCGGCGTCACTATCAGAAGACTGCCACGATCGCCGCGAATCACGCGAGCAGGCGCCAGACCATCCGCAGCGTAGACTTCGAAGAGCGCCTGCCAGCGTGCGGAATAGCCGAGTGCCACAAGTGGAGAAACGTCAGGCAAAGCGACTCCCGCCGACTCTATGGGGGCAGCTCGCATGGCCTGCGTGTCTCTGGTGGTTCATTGGGCCTCTCGCATCCCGAAAGTCTTACACAAATCCCTTACCAGCACTGGAATGCCTCGCAATCCCGTCCCCTCGGCAATCTTCGCCGAAACCTCAATCAAGGCAACCACGCCCAGAGCCCGGCTGCAAGAGGCAGCCACCTGCAACCCCATGCGTCGCCGCACAGGTCCTTAGCGGTGGAACCTATTGTGTTGAGCCCGAGCGAAGAGCAACCTAGGTGGCAAGCGACGTCTGCATGGGTCTGCGGGATCCGTCTCGTGCCCAGGGTCAGGCGTCAGCGCGCGGCGCGAGCCAGTAAGGTATGACAATGGCATATGTGGAAATAGACATCGCAACCTGGGGTAGAAGTATCGGCGCCCATCTTGACGTGGGAGGGCGAAAAACGCGATCGTAAGGCAGGGAACAGACCCAGGGTTGAAGGCTCTCCGCGGAAGATACAACGTCATCATCGCGCGGACCATCGCGCGGTGCGGTGTCGACTCAAATTCGAAGATATCCTCGGGTAAATACTTCAAGCAGGAAGGCCGGACGCTGGTGCCGTTTTCAGTGCAGGTCCATCACGGTCTGATGGACGGGCTTTACGTGGGCAGATACTTCGAAGAGTTGCAGCAATGCATCGATGGTTTGGCATGACGGAGTTCGACTTTGACACCGTTGTCGACCGCGGCGCAACGGCCAGCCATAAATGGGGCAAGTATGGGGGTCGGGATGTCATCCCCCTGTGGGTGGCAGACATGGATTTCCGCTCCGCTCCGGCGATCATCGAGGCGCTCCACGAGCGGGTGGACCATGGGGTCTTCGGATACACGGATGCCCCCGCCGAGCTCGTGGCCGCAGCCCAGACTTCGCTATTGGCCGAGCTCGGCTGGGAAGTAGATCCCGATTGGATGGTTTGGCTGCCCGGACTGGTCTCTGGCTTGAACGTGCTCTGCCGGGCGGTCGGCGGGCCCGGCGACGAGGTTATCACCTTCACTCCTGTGTACCCACCGTTCATGTCGGCGCCTCTGTTCGAGGAGCGAGCTGTGGTCACGGTGCCGCTGCTCTTGCGCGACGGCCTTTGGCGACCGGACCTCGATGCTCTCGACCGCAGCATCACGCCGCGCGCCAAGCTTCTGCTGATGTGCTCGCCTCACAACCCTGTGGGTCGCGTCTGGACGGCAACGGAATTGTCCGAGATCGCGGCTATCGCCTGTCGCCACGGCCTGATCATCGGTTCCGACGAAGTCCACGCCGGTTTGATCTTGGACGAGGACAAGCAGCACGTTCCAATGGCCATGCTGTCGCCCGAGGTGGCGGCCAGGACCGTCACACTCATGGCTCCCAGCAAGACCTTCAACACTCCCGGTCTCGGCTGTTCGTTCGCTGTGATCGGCGATCCCGGGTTGCGCGCGGCCTTTTGCCGGGCGATGGCGGGCATCGTCCCCCATGTGAACCTGTTCGGCTACGTGGCCGCACGCGCGGCGTACGAAAAGGGAATGCCCTGGCGACGTCAACTGCTCGCCTATCTGCGAGACAACCGCGACTTGGTCGAAAGCGAAATCGCGACTATGCCTGGGTTGCGCATGACTCACGTAGAAGCGACCTACCTGGCCTGGATCGATGCCCGTGAGACCGGCGTCGGCGAGCTGGTACGATTCTTTGAGAAAGCCGGGGTCGGGCTTTCCGACGGGACTGATTTTGGCGCTCCCGGTTTTGTCCGCCTCAATTTCGGTTGCAGCCGCTCGCTCCTGGTCGAAGCTTTCGAGAGGATGCGAGAGGCTTTGGCGTCAGCCCTGGGATGATAATGCAATGCTTGTTGCATACGGCAATAACTGCAATATGGTAGCTGATAGCTCCCTCTCTTCGTGAACTGGCGCTCGAAGAGCCGGTGGCCGGAATCGGGGGCCCGGGCGCATCGCAAACAGACGCGGTTGGGCGTAGCTGCTGCTATCGTGGCTAAGATCCTGGACGCAGTCTGATTAGAGAGTCGAAGGACGAGTGCGATGCCGGCGCATCACAGACGATGAACGACAAATACGTGCACGGCTATGACCCCCGGGAAATGGTGCGCCTTCAGGATCAGGCCGGGACGTTGGTG